>NZ_QRXX01000010.1:0-96255 GCF_003462695.1 Collinsella sp. AF16-8 | reverse complement strand
CGGCAAGGAGATATATTGCCAGACCGGAGGGGCGCCGGGGGCGGGAATCTGGGCGTACACATTTCCTACACATATTAAAACCCTGCTTACGTTTGCCAGCCGTTCTCTACCGCTCACCGAGGGCCTCTTTATAGTGAAGCGTCATATGGCTAAAGCTGATAGGCTCCCTTAGCCAAGGCACAGCCGGCATCGAGCAACTCATCGCGCTCCTCCACCGAGAACCCCTCGGCGTATACGCGAACCACCGGTTCGGTCCCGCTGGGGCGGATCAGCAGCCAGGTGTCATCCTCGAATGCCAAACGTAAACCATCCATATGGCTTACAGCCTGCGGCGCCTTGCCGCAAATCGATTTAGGATTCATGCCAGGAAGCAGCGTTCGCAGCGATTCGGCGTCTTCGGCCTCAAGGCGCAAATCGCGACGCCCATAGCTCGTCTTACCAAAACTGGCCTCGAGCTGATCGACCAAAACGCCCAAAGGCGCGCCCGTCTTTGCCATAAGCTCACACAGAATCAGACAAGCAAGGATTCCATCACGCTCAGGCATATGCGCGGCGATGCCGATACCGCCGGCCTCCTCGCCTCCCATGAGGACGCCGCCCTTCTTCATCTCTGCAGCTATATATTTGAAACCGACCGGCTTAACGGTCACACGACAGCCAAGCGCCTCGGCAATGCGACGCACGAGCGTCGAGCACGAGAGATTGACGACGACACGCCCCTCCAAATTGCGGAATTGAACGAGGTCGCCCAAAACAAGCGCCATGATTTGATGCGGATGAATATATCTACCGCGTTCGTCGACCGCACCGATACGGTCGGCATCGCCGTCGGTCACCAGGCCTGCGCACGCCCCGTCCTCGACAACCGCACGCTCGCAAGCGTCCACCCACGGCTCAACAGGGTCGGGGCAAATGTCCTCTTGATCGGACGACTGTCCGGCATGAATCTCGTGCACCTCGACGCCTAGCTCCCGCAGCAGGTCGGCAAGATATCCCTGGGCCGCGCCGCCCATGGGGTCAACTACCACACGCAGGTGAGCGGCTCGAATGGCCTCGGCATCGACAAACGATGCCACCGCCTGCATATAGTCAGGAATAATATCCGCGGTGCGATAGCGTTCCTCGATCCCCATCGGCTCGGGGGCCATAGTCTCTTCGAGCTCTTCGATGACATCCTGATTGGCCGTCGAGCCATCTCCCATGCGCAGCTTAAGGCACAGATACCCCTGCGGATGATGGGATCCCGTCACCATGAGCGCACCGCAGGCCTCGCCGTCATACGCCGCCGCCCACGTAAGGGCGGGGGTCGGAACAGGCCGAGATGCGAGCACTGCGTCCAATCCGTGAGCGGCAAGCACGCCTGCCGCAAGCTCAGCGAACTCGCGCGCTAAGGGCCGAGTGTCGAACCCTATATATACCGTTTTGCCCGGATTGGTCTTTTGCCACAACTCGCCGACGGCATCGGCGATACGGGCAACGTTATCGGCAGTGAAGTCCTCATCGACGCGAGCGCGCCAACCGTCAGTTCCAAAATGAATTATCGCGCACACGCGCAGACACCTCGCAGTGTTTGGATCATGGTACGCATGAGGTATACCCGCAGCACGCACCCGGCAACCTGCCGGTACCAGCATTCACCATTTGGGCAAATGCTGCCGAGGACATGCAGGCAATAAAAAAACCGCCCCGTATGGAGCGGTTTTGCCCTTTATATATCGAGCGCCTCGGCCATCGCTGCCGTAGTGATTGCCGTGGTTCCACAGCAACTGCCCACCATTGCGGCACCGGCATGTCTCCATTCGATGCATGCGCGCGCGAAAGCTTCAGGGTTCTCGTGCCATACGGGGCCATCCTGAGTCTGGACCGGATCGCCTACGTTGGGACGCACCGTGACGGGAGTAGTCGCCGATGCAACCATCCTGGGCACCGCCGCATTCGCGGCCGCAAGCGAACAGCAATTAACACCAACCGAGTTTGCGCCGTGTTTTTCGGCGTACAAAACGGCTGCCTCGATGTTGAGGCCATCGCCCAGCAGGTCGCCTTTATCGTCAACGACAAAACTCACCAGAACAGGCATGCCGTCGGCGGCATCTCGGGCGCCGGCAAGCATGGGCTGCAGATTACGGATAGACGTCACCGTCTCGATCAGCAGACCGTCAACGCCGGCATTGAGCAAGGCGTGCGCCTGTTCGCGCGCAATGCCTCGGATCTCACGAAACTCGGCCGAGTCCTCGGCAAACCACTCAATACCGATCGGACCCATCGAGCCCAGCAGCAGCTGAGGGTGCGCCTGGCGGGCATCGTCGACGGCCCCGCGATTGACCTCCGCCACGGACGGCGCAATCTGGTCGTGCTTGAGGGCATAGCTTGATGCCTGAAAGGTATTGGTAATGAGTACCTGCGCGCCGGCGGCGACATACAAGCGATGGATACGAGAAACGGTCTGCGGCTCTGCCAGATTCCAAAACGCCGGTGGAATATCGGCGGCGTCGTACTCACTCAACAGAACACTGCCCATGGGGCCCTGCGCCAACAAGGTCTCGCTCGACAAGCGGCGCGTAAGTTCCTCGGCACCAAAGCGATTGTAATAACTCGTATCCATATATATCCCGCTATTCCTCGACGCTGATTCCCTGCTTTTCGAGATAGGCGAGCCAGCGGTTCATCGTGTCCTCGGATAGCGCATGCTCCATCATGCAGGCCTCGGAATCGGCTCGCTCAAATTCGACACCGAGCTCCTGAACCAAAAACGTGCGGACGAGGCGATGACGGTACCAGATAGCCGTGCCAACCTCGCGGCCGCGATCGGTCAGGACTACCTTGCCGTAGTGCGATTGCTCGACAAGCTCGGATGCCTTGAGCGCCGAAACCGCTTTATTGACCGATGCCTTGGAGACGCCAAGGCGCTGCGCGATGTCGACCGATCGCACGCCGTTGGTTTCCCCCTCTTCGCTTTCAATGCGAACCATGCACTCCAAGTAGTCTTCGTTCGCCACCGTCAGATGTAGTTCGCGCGAGCTATTTGTCGTATCCATGATCTTCCGTCCCTTCTGCATTCATTGGCTGATTCTACCCCATCCAAGCGTCGCGGTATGCCGTGGCATACCGTGCTAGAGTTCTTGTTGCACACGACGACCAAGATTGGAGCGGTCTTTATGGAAAACACCACCACGAACCCCGATGTCCTCGAGCGCTTTTTGCGCTACGTCCAGATCAACACGCAGTCCGAGGATGCAAACTGCGACCAGGTACCCTCGAGCGCCGTTCAGTTTGACCTTGCCAACGTGCTGGCTGAAGAGCTGCGCGAGCTTGGTGCGGAAGATGCCCACGTGACCGAGCACGCCTATGTCTGCGCGCATATCCCCGCAAGTGTGGGCGCTGAGGACAAGCCCGCCCTGGGCCTGATCGCCCATCTCGACACCACCGAAGTTGCACCGGGCGCCGGCGTGAAGCCGCACATCGTGCACTACGAAGGCGGCGACCTGGTCTGCGGCACGGTTGACGGTAAGCCCGTTGCCATGAGTACCGCCAAGCTTCCCGCCCTGAACGACCTCGCGGGTGAGGACCTGGTCTGCAGCGATGGCACCACGCTGCTGGGCGCGGACGACAAGGCAGGCGTCGCCGAGATCATGTCGCTTGTCGCGCGTATCGCTCAGGACCCTTCTCTGCCCCATCCCGCACTCGGCATTTGCTTCTGCCCTGACGAGGAGATCGGCCACGGAGCCGAGCTGTTGGATATCGATACCTTTGGCTGCAAGTATGCCTACACGGTCGACGGTGGCCCCATCGGCGAGCTGGAGTGGGAGTGCTTTAATGCCGCTGAGGCGACCGTCTGCTTTGAGGGCCAGTCCATCCACCCGGGCGACGCCAAAGGCCGTATGGTCAACGCAGGCAATCTGTTCTGCGACTTCAACGCGTTGCTCCCCTACGTGCAGCGTCCGGAGTATACGGAAGGCTACGAGGGCTTTTATCACCTTGAGGGTGTATCTGCGACCGTCGATCACGCCACAGCGCGCTATATCGTCCGCGACCATGACGCCGCCAAGTTCCAGCAGAAACTCGACCTTATTGATGCCGCCGCCTCGATGCTCAACCAGCGTCTGGGTGAGGAGCGCGTGACAGTCGAGATTAAGCAGCAGTATCGAAATATGGCCGAGATCGTTTGTGACTTTCCCGAGCTTATTGATGTTGCCAAGGAAGCCTACCTTGCCTGCGGCGTTGAGCCCCAAGTGCTGCCGATTCGCGGCGGCACCGACGGCGCGCAGCTGTCGTTCCGCGGTCTGCCCTGCCCCAACCTTTCCACCGGCGGCTATTGCTACCACGGCGTCAACGAATTCGTCCCGGTCAGTTCGCTCGTCAAGATGACCGACGTGCTCCAGGAGCTCGTCGCCCGCTTTGCATAAGCCTGGCTGCGCAAGTCAAAAAGACGAATCGCCCCGTCCTCAACCAAGAACGGGGCGATTTTTTGCTGCAATGAGAACAGGTTGACGCACGCCAGCCTCTTAACGCAAGGAGTGTCCCAAACTGCCGGCACAAAAGGAACGTCCCCAAGTGCCAAGTGCATCAAGAGTGTCCCCTTTGACCAGTCGTTTAAGAACGTCCCCAATGACTAACGTCGCAGGTTGAGGACGGGCAGCGAGCGGGTCGCATTTGAGACAAGGTGACGTGAAACGAAAGGGCGCTGACCTTCTGGTCGCGCCCTTGAAGTTGAACGTCAGATTGTCCAAATGCGGCCCGCGCAGCGTCAAGCGGTTACGCGGTTTGGTAAAACCGCGTAACCCTAGTAGTTGGCCTCGTAGCCGTTGCCGTCGCCGGTGGGCTCTTCGTAGTAGTCCGAATCGCTCGAATCGCTTGAGCCATCGGAATCGTCAGAGCTGACCGATGAGGTTGCGGTACCGTTTGCGTAGTCGTCAGACGTGTTGTTGCTGAGGTCACCGATCGTAGAGCTGGAGCCGTCGGAAAGACCCATGGTGTTGGGACCCTTGGGATCCTTGCCGGCATCGACGCGCTCCATCATTTCCTTGAGCTCGTCCTCGTAGACAAAGACATAGCTCACGCCGTCGATCATGGTGCTGTCGTCGGCGTACGAGGGCAGGTTGGCCGAGTAGATACCGTCGACATCCATACCGCGCATGGCATTGACCGTAGCCACGATATCCTGAACGCTCATATCGGTTACGAGCATATCGGACAGCGAATTAACCAGGCCAAAGATCTTCGTGGCATCGAAGTTATTGAGAATCTGGTTGGCAAGGGCGCCAAGCACCTGACGCTGGTGGCGCATGCGCGTGTAATCGCCGTCGGCATAGGTGTAGCGGCAGCGGGCATAGGTAAGGGCGGTGGCACCGTCCATATGCTGCTGGCCAGCGGTAATCTTAATATCCAGGTGCTCGGGGTCGTCAACATCATCGGTTGCGTTAATGTCGATACCGCCAACCGAATCAATCAGCGCCTGCATACCGTCGAAGCTGACCTCGGCATAGTGGGAAATCTGAACACCGCACAGCTCGTTGACCGCCTCGACCATGGCCTCGGCGCCGCCAACGGTATGGCAGGCGTTGATCTTCATGGTCTCGCCCTTGTACACGACCTTGGTGTCGCGCGGAACGGAAATGAGCGTCGCCTGCTTTTGCGTGGGGTCGATGCGTGCCAGGATAATCGAGTCGGCACGATACGTATCCTCGCCCGGACGGCCGTCGGTGCCAAGAAGCAGCACGTAGAACGGATCCTTTGCCTCATCGGTGTCAACCAGAACCCGACGCAGATTGTCGGTAATGACATTAGAATCGCCGAGCTTGCCCATAATGGTGGCAAACCACAGGCCGGCAGCGGTAGTGGCGCTCAGTAGCACGCCAAGCACGACAATGAGCGCGACGTGGCGAATCGTGTGGCTACGACGACGTTGGCGAGCTCGCTCGGAATAACGAGCCACGTTATCGCGACTGTAGATCTTGGCCTGCGCACCAGTTGAGGGTCTTCGGGTGGTGGTATCCGCGAGGGGCTTTTTATTAAACATAGGCAACCTGTATTAGTAGATGACGGGATCGGAGACGGTAGCATGCTCGATATGCGCGCCGAGCGCCTGCAGCTTTTCGACAAACCGCTCGTAGCCGCGCTTGATGTGATGGATGGCCGAAACCTCGGTCGTCCCGTCGGCGATCAAGCCCGCTACGACGAGGGCCGCTCCGCCACGCAGATCGGGCGAGGTAACCTGTGCGCCCGAGAAGCCCTTGACGCCATGAATCATGGCATGATGGCTCTCGATACGAATGTCGGCACCCATGCGCACCAGCTCAGAGGCAAACATAAAGCGATTCTCGAAGATGTTCTCGGTAATAACGGAGCTGCCGTCGGAGAGGGCGGAGAGCACCATAATCTGCGCCTGCATGTCGGTCGGGAAGCCGGGGAACGGAAGCGTCTGGATGTCGACCGGCTTGAGATGCTCAGCACGGTTCACATGGACGCCATCCTCGACGCGCTCGCAGTCGATACCCATGAGCTCCATCTTCTTGAGCACCATGCCCAAGTGAATGGGACAAAAGCCCGTGACATCGACACCGCGATCGTCTGCCATCAACGCACCGGCGACGATAAAGGTACCGGCCTCGATGCGGTCACCCACTACGCGATGGGTAACAGGATGCAGCTCTTCCACGCCCTCGATGGTCACGACAGGCGTACCGGCGCCAACAATCTTGGCGCCCATTTCGTTGAGCATGTTGGCGAGATCGACGATCTCGGGCTCGCGGGCGGCATTGTCGATAACCGTGGTGCCCTGCGCGCGCACGGAGGCCATGATGAGGTTCTCGGTCGCACCGACGCTGGCGAACTCGAGCGTGACGGTGGTGCCGCGCAGGCCCTGAGGCGCGCTGGCGTTGATATAGCCGTGGGCGGTATCAAACTCGACGCCCAGGGCCTCAAGACCAAGAATGTGCATATCGATCTTGCGAGCACCCAGGTTGCAGCCGCCCGGCATGGCGATCTTGGCGCGATGGAAGCGACCCAGCAGGGGCCCCATGACGGCGGTGGAAGCACGCATCTTGGCAACGAGCTCGTAGGGGGCCTCCCAGGAATCGACCTGAGAGGTATCAATCTCGAGCGTGTGCTCGTCGAGAACATCGATCGTAGCGCCCATGCCCTTGAGCACCTTGCCCATCACGTGGACATCGGAAATATCGGGCACGTTCTGCAGCGTCGTCTTGCCCGGCGCCAGAAGCGTTGCCGCCATGAGTTTGAGCGCGGAGTTCTTAGCACCCGAGACGGGCACGGAGCCTCCGATGGCGTGGCCACCCTCAACGCGGATAATATCCAAGGTCTACCCTTTCAAAAAGCATGCCCGGGGTGGCTAGGCCATCCCGGGCATGATGTGTTCGCAAATGGTCGAACGCTAAATCGTTTGACTATTGGGCAAGCTTGAGCTTACACCATGCGATTTCATTATAGAGGTAGGCGCGGCGTGCATCATCCTCCGACAAATTACCCAGCTTCTCTTCAAAACCTTGAATATCAGCTTTAAGCTTGTCGGCATCGACGGTCGCCAAATCGCAAGCGCGCTCGGCGAGAACGGTCACGACATCGTCCGCAACCTGGGCATAGCCGCCGGCCACGGCAAACGTGTGGTCGACAGTGCCCATGGCCTTATCGGAAACGCGAACGTAACCGCGGTCGATCGTGCAGATCTCGCTGGAGTGAGCAGGCAGAACGCCAAACTCGCCATCCGTGGACGGAATCGACACAAACGCAGCGTCGCCCTCATAGGCGCAGCTCACGGGGCACACGATGCGGATACGCATAACCTACTTCTCCCCCATCTTGCGGGCGCGCTCGCGCACGTCCTCAATCGTGGAAGCATAGCGGAAAGCCTGCTCGGGCAGGTCATCGGCCTTGCCGTCGACAATCTCGGCGAAAGAGCGGACGGTATCCTCGACGCGGACGTAGACACCGGGGTTACCGGTGAACTTCTCGGCGACGTGGAAGGACTGCGAGAGGAACTGCTGAATCTTACGGGCACGGTTGACCGTAAGGCGCTGTTCCTCGGACAGCTCGTCCATACCCAGAATGGCGATGATGTCCTGAAGGTCGGAGTACTCCTGCAGGAGCTCCTGGACCTTGACGGCGACACGGTAGTGCTCCTCGCCGACGATCGAGGGATCGAGAGCGTCGGAGGAAGACGCGAGCGGGTCGATAGCCGGGAACAGGCCGAGCGACGAAATGCTACGCGAAAGAACCGTGGTGGCGTCGAGGTGCGTAAACGTCGTGGCAGGCGCCGGGTCGGTCAGGTCGTCTGCGGGGACGTAGACAGCCTGGACGGAGGTAATGGAGCCCGTCTTGGTCGAGGTAATGCGCTCCTGGAGGTCGCCCATCTCGGTTGCCAGCGTGGGCTGGTAACCAACGGCGGACGGCATGCGGCCCAGCAGTGCGGAAACCTCGGAACCCGCCTGGGAGAAGCGGAAGATGTTGTCGATGAACAGCAGAACGTCCTGGCCGCGATCGCGGAAGTACTCAGCGGTGGTAAGGCCGGCCAGACCGATGCGCAGACGCGCTCCGGGCGGCTCGTTCATCTGACCATAGACCAAGCAGGTCTTGTCGATAACGCCAGACTCGCTCATCTCGAGGAACAGGTCGGTGCCCTCGCGGGTACGCTCGCCGACGCCGGTGAACACCGAGGTGCCGCCGTGCTCCTGGGCGAGGTTGTTGATGAGCTCCTGAATCAGAACGGTCTTGCCGACGCCGGCGCCGCCGAACAGGCCCGTCTTGCCGCCACGGATGTAGGGCTCGAGCAGATCGACGGCCTTGATGCCGGTCTCGAAGATCTCGGTCTTGGTGGTGAGCTCGTCGAAACGGGGCGCTGCATGGTGGATGGGGTAGAACTCCTCCACCTCGGGCATGGGCTTGCCGTCGACGGGCTTGCCCATAACGTTCCAAATTCGGCCGAGCGTCTTGGGGCCAACGGGCATCTTCATGGGCTCACCGGTATCGGTGGCGATGAGGCCGCGCTGCAGGCCGTCGGTCGAGGACATGGCGACCGTGCGGACGACGCCGCCCGGAAGCTGGCTCTCGACCTCGAGGATCGTGCTCAGATGACCGATCGGGGTCTCGGCCTCGACCGTGAGCGCGTTGTAGATCGGGGGCACCGCGCCGTCAAACTTGACGTCGACGACAGGGCCGATGATTCGCACGATGCGACCATCACCGGCAGTCGTCTTCTTGGTGGCTTCCTCGACCGCAAGCTTTACGGTGTTATTAGCCATTACTGTTCCTCCAATGCTGAGGCTCCGCCGACGATCTCGTTAATCTCGGTCGTGATCGAAGCCTGGCGCACGCGACTATACGTGCGGGTAAGGGTCGAGATGATCGCGGTGGCGTTTTCCGTCGCGGAGTGCATGGCCTTGCGGCGTGCACCCTGCTCGGCAGCCGCCGAATCGATCAGGGCCTGGTAGATGACCGTCAGGATATAAGACGGCACAAGCTTGCCGAGAACATGCTCGGGAGAGGGCACGAACTCGAACGTGGACGAGATGCGCTTAGGGGCGTCGGTCTCGTTCTTACGCGGACCGTGGGCCATAGCGATCATCTCGGGGTCGAGCGGCAACAGATGCTCGACGCGAAGCTCCTGATCCACGCGGTTCTTGGCGTGGTGGTAGACAAGCTCGACACGGTCAAGCTCACCGGCACGATACGCATCGCAGATATGAGAGGAAATCATGCGAGCCTGATTAAAATCGGGCTCGGAGGAATTGCCCTCAAAGTGCATGACAACGTTTGCACGGTCGCGGAAATACGTGGCCGGCTTGCGTCCGCACGCAATGATCTCACACTCGATGCCGTCGTTCGCCCAAGAAGCGGCGAGCTTTTCGGCCGTGCGCTCCACCGTCGTATTGAAACCGCCGGCAAGGCCGCGGTCCGAGGCAATAACGACAATCAGGCCACGCTTAACGCTCTCATGCTTCTGCAGCATGGGATCGGTGCCCGAACAGGAGGCGTCGCCGGCGACCGTCAACATGACGTCGGTCAGCGCCTCCTTATAGGGCTCGGCCTGCTTGGAGCGATCGAGGGCACGACGGATCTTGGCCGTAGAGACCATCTCCATCGTGCGCGTGATCTGCTTGGTCGTGGTAACCGAGGAGATTCGCTTCTTAATGTCGCGAAGGTTGGCCATGGGGCTTAGTTCTCCTCTGATCCAGAAACATCCGAATGGTGCTTGGCCATGAACTGCTGCTTGAAGTCGCCGATGACGCGCAAGAGCTCAGCCTTGGTGTCATCATCGATCTTCTTGGCGCGAACCTTGTCGAGCAGCGAACCAAAGCCATTGTCCATGTACTCGATGAGCTCGGCACGGAAGGGCAGCACGTCGACGATCTCCAGGTCATCCAGGAAGCCCTCGTTGCCAGCGAACAGCGTAACGATCTGCTCGCCAACCTCAAACGGCTTGTAACGCGGCTGCTTCAGGAGCTCGGTCATGCGAGCACCATGGGTCAGCTGCTTCTGAGTAGCCTCGTCGAGGTCGGAGCCGAACTGCGTAAAGCCAGCGAGCTCCTGATAGGAAGCGAGGTCCAGACGGAGGTTGCCGGCGACCTGCTTCATGGCCTTGGTCTGCGCATCGCCACCGACGCGGGACACGGAGATGCCCACATCGACTGCCGGGCGCTGACCCTGGAAGAAGAGCTCGGACTGCAGGTAGATCTGACCATCGGTAATGGAAATGACGTTGGTCGGAATGTAGGCCGAGACGTCGCCGTCCTGGGTCTCGATGATCGGCAGTGCCGTCATGGAGCCGTAACCGTTCTTCTTGGACATCTTGACGGCACGCTCGAGCAGACGAGAGTGCAGGTAGAAGATGTCGCCAGGATAGGCCTCGCGTCCGGGCGGACGATGCAGCGTCAGCGACATCTGACGGTAGGCCACAGCCTGCTTGGACAGGTCGTCGTAGATGACGAGCACGTGGCCGCCGGGGTTGGTCTCGCTGGCGGGCTTGCCGTCCTCGCCGTTGTACATGAAGAACTCGCCGATAGCGGCACCGGCCATAGGCGCGATGTACTGCATAGGGGCGGAATCGGCAGCGGTGGCCGAAACGATGATGGTGTAGTCGAGCGCACCGTGCTGAGCGAGGGTCTCGCGGATGTTGGCAACCGTGGAGGCCTTCTGGCCGATGGCGACATAGATGCAGACCATGCCCTTGCCGCGCTGGTTGAGGATAGCGTCGATGGCGATGGCGGTCTTACCGGTCTTACGGTCGCCGATGATGAGCTCACGCTGACCGCGGCCAATAGGCACCATGGAGTCGATAGCGAGCAGACCGGTCTGAACCGGCTCGCACACCGGGGTACGATCGATGACGCCGGGAGCCTTGAACTCGATGGGGCGACGGTGCGTGGCGACGATGTCGCCCAGGCCGTCGATGGGCTGACCGAGCGGATTGACGACGCGGCCGAGCATGGCACGGCTCACGGGGATATCCATAATGCGGCCAGTGGTGCGGCACTCGTCGCCTTCCTTGATGGAGTCGACGGCACCGAACAGAACGGCGCCGACCTCGTCACGGTCAAGGTTCTGGGCAAGGCCGAAGACGGTCTCACCGGTATCGGAGCTCTTGAACTCCAGAAGCTCGCCTGCCATGGCGCTCTTGAGGCCGGAGACGCGCGCGATGCCGTCGCCTACCTCGTCGACCGTTGAAACCTCATGCGTATCGACCGTCGCGGAGAGGCTCGTGAGCTGCTCCTGCAGTTTCTTGGCGATATCCTGGGCATTGAGGGTTTCGGACATTAGGCTTCACCTCCGTACGAATTAGCAGAGTTTGCGAGGGTCTCCTGCGCGATGCGCAGCTGCGTCTTGACGGAAATATCACGACGCTCGCCGCGGGCCTCGAGCACCAGGCCGCCCACGATAGACGGGTCGACCCGCTCGATAAGGAATACCTTGCGGCCGAAGTCCTGCTCGCATTTCTTAGTGATGGTTTGACGCAGCTCGTCGTCGAGCGGGATCGCCGTGGTGACGGTCACGCCCACTACATCCTCGTCTTCCTCGGCAACATACTTAAAGGCAGCTGCCACCTTGGGAAGAAGGTCGAGCTGGTCGCGCTTGGACATGGTGTCGAGCACGGCGATGATCTCGGGGCTGGCAGAAGCCAAGCGCTCGATCATCTCGAGGTCCTCGAACACATGGTTCTCGGCCTTAGCGGCTTCCAGAAGGGAGCGCGCGTAGGTCTCGAGCACCTTGTCCTGATAGCGGCTAGTCGGCATTCAGGCTACCTGCTTCCTGGATGTAGCGCTCGATGAGCTTCTTCTGCTCGGCATCGTCCTCGAGTGCCTCGCCTACGATCTTGGTGGCGACGGCAACGGACAGGTCGGCGATGGAGCTCGCGGCACCGGCGTAAATGGACTTGCGCTCGTCCTCGACGGTCGTATGGGCCTTGGCGATGATCTCCTCGGCCTCCTTGTGAGCAGCCTCGATGATACGGGCGCGCTCGGACTCGGCGTCCTTACGGGCCTCGAGAACGATGTCGGCAGCCTGACGACGGGCGTCGGTGACGATCGAGTCGGACTCAGCGCGCTTGGCGATAGCCTCCTGCTTGGTCTTCTCGGCCTCGTCGAGGCTCTCCTCGATCTTCTTGCCGCGCTCCTCCATGGTTTTCATGATGCCCGGCAGGGCGACCTTGGCCAGCACGATCCAGATAATCAGGAAGGCGATAAGCGCCGGGATGAACTCCGCCATCTTAGGGATGAGGATGTCCGCACCGGCAGCGCCGTCCTCAGCGAACGCGGAAACCGGCATGAGCAGCGCGGCCGCGGACGCGGAGAGTGCGATCGCGCTCTTCTGGGATGAAAGATTCATACTTGACGCTCCGTGCTATTTAACGATCAGCGCGACAACGAAGCCGATCAGAGCCAGAGCCTCGCCGAAGGCGGAGCCCATGATGAAGACGGTGAACACGCGGCCCTGGACCTCAGGCTGACGGGCCATAGCACCCGTAGCACCCAGAGCAGACAGGCCGATAGCAAGACCAGCGCCGATAACACCGAGACCGTAACCGATAACTCCCACGATTCCTCCTTTGTCGTGCGTGTCTTATTTCACGCAGGATAACCTTTTTTATAACTGCCGGGCTCCATGGGTACGGGCACCGGCGGTTTAACGAATTGCTTACCTTTAAGGCGCGAGCGGAAGGCTACTCCTCCTCCGCGACCTCCTCTGCCTCGGAGACATACACGGCGGTAAGGACCGTGAAGACGTAAGCCTGGATGGCGCCGACCACAAGCTCGATCGCATAGATCAGGATGAGGATGGCAAGCCAGGCTAGCGAAGGCAGGGCGCCAACGGCGTGGGCCGCGGAAACCTGCTGAAGCAGCGGCTGCATGAACATGCTCGCCATGATGGCGAACGAGCCCATGACCACGTGTCCTGCGAACATGTTGCAGAACAGACGGACGGCAAGCGTGATGAGACGCAGGAAGGTCGAGAAAAGCTCGACGACCCACACAAGCACGTTCATCGGGAAGCTTACGCCCTGCGGGGCGAGGCTCTTGATGTAGCCGATCACGCCGTGAGCCTTGCATCCGTAGTAGATGAAGTACACGAAGGCGAAGATGGCGAGCGCGGCGGTGGAGCCGATTGCGCCGGTGCCGGGCTTCATTCCCGGAATCAGGCCGATCATGTTATTGATCAGGATGAACAGGAAAAGCGAGCACAGGAACGGGAAGTGCTTCTTCCAGTTCTCACCCACGACGCCCTTGCCGATATCGTTCTCGACGTACTCGATGATGTACTCGAAACCGTTGACGAAGAAGCCCTTGGGGACCAGGGTCTGCTTCTTCTTGAACACGGCCAGGACGATCAGGAGCACGATCGTGGAGACGATCAGCCAAAACGAGTACTGCGTGATGCCGCAGCTCAGATCGCCCACGACAGGGGTGGAGCTGAACTCGCTGACCAGATGATTAATCTCATCAGGCAGCTTTTCAAAAATTTCCACGACTTACCTTTCGACCTCATGAGGATCTCGCAGCGCCTTGACGACACGAACCGTGCAGGCAGCCATAAAGGCCACGAAGCCGATCGCCTCGCCCAGGAGGAACATGCGAAATGCCTCTCCGAACAACACAAACACAACCAAGGTAAAGACTAGCAGGGCGATTGCCGAGACCGCCAGACTCACCATACCCTTGAGCATGTCCGCATTCTGTTTATCGTCAAGAACCGGCTTGAGCGTAAAGACAAAGGGAAGGAAGGCAATTGCGCCCGCGATGGCGCCTGCAACGATAGCGAGCAGATCGGCTATCTGAAACACTGGCGTCCTCACTTTCCTTTTTAACGCTTCACAGAACAGTTCCCGCCAAACATTGGTGACTATTGTACGAGCCAATCGCTAAAGTACAACCGAAAAAGCATCGGTTAATACGCACCTGTTCGTTTTCTTAAGACCTTCTTTATGCCGCAGGTACGGTAATACGTTTTTCTCGAACCCTGCAGGGCAAAACGTCCGTTAACAGAAGTGCGCGCGGTCGCCTTTTGTTCGTCCGCGCGCACCGTTTCTTCGTATTTGCAGCCGCGGCCGTTTAGCCCAGCGACTAGAGCGTGCCGTAGATGCGGTCGCCGGCGTCGCCCAGGCCGGGAACGATGTAGGCAGCCTCGTTGAGATGGTCGTCGATGGCGCAGGTATAGATATGTACATCGGGATCCTTCTCGGTCAGCGACTTGAGGCCCTCGGGGGCCGCGACGATGCACAGCATGCGGATGTCCTTGACACCGCGCCCGCGCAGGTAGCTGATGGCCATCTCGGCCGAACCGCCCGTGGCGAGCATGGGGTCGACGACCAGGCAGATGCGCTGGTCGATATCCTTGGGCATCTTGCAGTAATACTCGTGCGGCTCGTGGGTGACCTCGTCGCGCTCCATGCCGATGTGGCCCACGCGAGCGGAGGGCACCAGGTCGAGGATGCCGTCGACCATGCCAAGGCCCGCACGCAGGATGGGCACGATGGCGAGTTTCTTGCCGGCGAGCTGCTTAAACGTTGCGGTGGTGATAGGGGTCTCGACCTCGACGTCTTCCATAGGCAGGTCGCGCATGGCCTCGTAGCCGTCAAAAAGCGCGAGTTCGCGCACGAGCTGACGGAACTGGTTGGTGCCGGTGTTTTTGTCGCGCAGGATCGACAGCTTGTGCTGGACGAGCGGGTGATCGACAAGCGTCACACGGGACGCATCGTAGGTGACGGTCATGGGTTGATTGCCCCTTTCGTTGCGGCCGCAAAACGGCCTTGCTGACAAGGCGCGCAGCAATGTTGCCGCCGCACGCCATGCATTAGTTTAGCGGTTTGTTGTATCGAGCAGCCCATCGCAGCCCTACTGTGAGGTGCTGAGCGAGCGCCTGACTGCATCACGCCAGCCCGCAAGGTTTTGCTCGCGGCGCTCGGCGGACATGTGGGGAAGGAAGGTCCTAACGATCTGGGCATTTTGCTCCAGCTCTTCCAGGTCTTCCCAATAGCCGACGGCAAGACCCGCCAAGTACGCGGCACCGATTGCCGTGGTCTCCACCGTCTCGCATTGCAGCACGGGGATATCCAGCAGGTCGGCCTGGAATTGCATGATGAACTCGTTGCGCGAGGCACCGCCATCGACAGACAGGCGCTCAATCGAAAGCCCCACGTCCTGCTCCATGGCGCGCAGCACGTCGTAGCTCTGATATGCCATGGATTCGCAGGCGGCACGTACGATGGTCGCACGGCTCGAGGCGCCGGTCAGACCGCACACGATACCGCGAGCATGCGGGTCCCACCAGGGAGCACCCAAACCCGCAAAGGCCGGAACGAAGTAGCAGCCCTCGTTGTCGCTAATCGAAGCGGCGAGTTGTGCCGACTCGCTCACGCTCGAGATGATGCCCATGTTGTTGCGAAGCCAGTTCATCGTTGAGCCGGCGGCAAAAATAGAGCCCTCGAGCGCATAGCTGACTTTGCCGTCCGCAGCGATACCGATGGTGGAGACCAGGCCATTCTTGGATTCGACGATCTCGTCGCCGGTGTTCATGAGCATAAAGCAACCCGTGCCATAGGTGTTTTTGGTCTGGCCGGGACGGAAACAGCAGTGGCCGAACAGCGACGCCTGTTGGTCACCCGCCACGCCCATGATGGGCGGCATGTTGGTCATGATGTCGCTCGCGACGCGGCCGTAGTCGCCCGAGCTCCAGCGAACCTCGGGCATCATGGAACGTGGAACGTCAAAGAGTGCCAGCAGGTCGTCGTCCCAATCGAGCGTATGGATATTAAAGAGTGCCGTGCGGCTGGCATTGGTGTAGTCGGTGGCAAAGACCTGGCCGCCGGTGAGGTTGTAGATGAGCCAGGTGTCGATGGTGCCAAACATGAGGTCGCCCGCCGCCGCGCTTTCGCGTGCGCCGTCGACGTTGTCGAGAATCCACTGCACCTTGGAGGCCGAGAAATACGGGTCGAGCGTGAGTCCCGTGCGGGAGCGCACCAGCCCTTCTGCGCCCTGCTCGACAAGCTCGTCGATCAAAGGTGCGGTACGGCGGCACTGCCATACGATAGCGTTATAGATCGGCTGACCGCTCACGCGATCCCAGACCACCGTGGTCTCGCGCTGGTTGGAGATGCCGATGGCAGCAATGCGGTCGGAGTGGATACCGCTCTTAAACTGGACTTCCATCATGACGGCGATCTGGCTAGCAAGGACCGCCATGGGGTCTTGCTCCACCCAGCCGGGACGCGGGAAGCTGGTTTTGACGCTGCGACGTGCCTGCGCGACGATGCATCCGTACTCGTCGACGATGGTCGCAAGTACCGAGGTGGTGCCGCAGTCGAGCGCCATGATGTAGGAACCGCCAAAGTCAAACGAGGCATCTTCCATGCCCAGGCTGCCCAGATTCAACGACATCGCTTAAACCTTTCTATTGCATCGGGTCGGACAGGACCCGTTCGATCTCTGATGCGGGAAGTGCGCCTTGGCGCAGGATCTGGAGCTCGCCGTGCTGAAACGACACGATGGTCGAGGCGTCGCGACACGGGGTCTCACCGGCGTCGACGGCAACATCGACCCCCTCCAGGATGCGACCCTCCACCGTGATAAAACTTGCCGGCGCGGGCGCGCCATGCGTGTTGGCGCTGGTGCAGGCAAGGGGGCTGCCACAGGCGCGAATGAGCGCCTGCACCACGGGCGAGGCCGAAGCGCGAAGTGCCACCGTGTCGTCGGCAGCGCGCATAAAGGTCGGCACGCAGGGGGCTGCCTTGACCACGATAGTCAGGGCTCCCGGCCAGCATCGTCGCGCGAGTATGCGGGCATCTTCCGGGATATCCACGCCATAGCGGTCGAGTGCTTCGACGCCATCGACCAGCCAAGCGACGGTTTGCGTGAGTTCACGTTGCTTGAGAGTGAAGATACGGCGATAGCCGGTGCCGAGCGCAGGAACTGCGGCGCCATTGACGGCAGCCTGCGGATCGCGCGGCCACGATGGGAATTCGCTTGTATCTTGGGGCACGGCGTCCGAGAAGGCGTTGACTGCCACGGCGACACCGTAGACGGTCTCGGTCGGGATCAAAGCCAGGCCGCCGCGGCCGAGCACCTCGGCCGTGCGCTCGACGGCAAGCCGATGCGGCTCGCGCGTTCCCTCGTATACCCGATAGACCGTCTGCATGTGTATGCCAGCCCCTTACGCTCTGGTGCAAGTTTGTTTACTGTGGGGCATTCTCGCACGAAACGTTCAACCTATTTGCCCAGAGCGCATGTTGGTTTGGTGAGCGGCTCTAGTAGTCGGTGAAAGTGAGGGGGTTATTGGACTGCGACGAACTTCTTTGGCCTGCCGGCGTGGCGTTCTTGGGCGGCGTAGCGCTCGATGCTGTCTATCGTTATCATCCGACGGCCGTCGACGAGTTCAACATCGAGCTTTCCGGCTTTGACCAGCGCGGTAATCCGCGGAGCGGAGACTTTGAGGTCCAGCGCTGCGTCTTTAAATGTTCGGCACGCCGCTTCCCGAGCGTCCTCGTGGTCGATTTCGACTGAAAGGGCCACGACCTCGGCCGAGCGTTCGTACCCCGCCGGAGTCAAACCGTTGTTGAGGTCGTCGGCCAAAAACGCCATCAGTGCCTCGGTGGCATGGGCAATCGCGTCTTCGCGCGTATCGCCATCGGCAAAGGCGCCGGGAATCTGCGGGAAGCTGGCGCAGTAACCGTCGTCTTCTTTTATGAGAACGCAGTCATAGGTAAATCGCTGCCTCATTTTGCCTCCAACTACCGTCCAGCTTGGCGACGAATACTTGCCCACGTGCCCTTCTTTGGTCGATCACCACCAGAGCCGTTCACGGTGACAACACGATCGCTAGAAACATACTTAGCATGACTACCGACTTGCGCGACCTTCACGAATCCATCGTGCTTGAGTAGGGCAATGATTTCCCGAAAGGTAAGAGGTTGCATGGACCGACCTCTTTCAGCCGTCCTAATTATAAACTAATTTATAATTTTTGTTAACCAGTTAATAAATATTACTGGCGCTGCTTGGGCTCGGTGACGATGGCTCGGACGATGCGGGGGCGATCGGTAAGGTCATGGACGATACGCACGTCCGAAAGGCCTGCCTGGCGACAGAGCTCGGCCGCGGCATCGAGGGTACCCTCGTAGAGCTCGCAGGCAAACAGGCCGCCGGCGCGCAGCATGTAAGGCGCCGCGTTGAGCAGGCGGCGGAAGATATCGAGGCCGTCGGCGCCGCCCTCGAGCGCCAGGTCGGGCTCAAAGTCCTTGACCTCGTGCGGCAGCGAGCGCATGACGTCGGTCGGGATGTAAGGTGGGTTGGAGACGAGCACATCAAAGGTGCCCCACTCTTCGCGGGGAATGGAACTCACCAGGTTGGTGAGGCTAAAGGCAACCTCATCTGCCGTGAGGCCGAGGGTGTCGCGGTTTTTGGTGGCCAGATCGATGGCGCGCGACTCGATATCGGTGGCGGTGCAGGTAACGTGGCCGCGGCGCTCCCAGGCAAGGGAGAGCGAAATGCAGCCCGTGCCGCAGCCGACCTCGAGAACGCGGGCAGTACAGGGCTCGGCTGGGGCAGGCGCAGCGGTATCCTGAGCTAAAGCCGTCTCCTGATCGGCACCCTCGATGGCGACGCCGTATTCGTCGAGCTCGGACTCGGCGGCTTCCGCGGCTTCGGCTTCTGCTGCCTGCGCGGCGGCTTCCTCGGCCTCGCGATCGGCCAGTTCCTCGGCATAGGCACGGCTGCCCAGTACGTCGCCGCCTAGCGCCGCCTCATCGGCAGCCGTCAGATTAGCGGCACGGCGCTCGGCAGTCGCCCGTTCGTCTGCCAGCGCGGCCTCGGCCTTGCGTGCCTCCTCGACCTCATCGTTCCAAGGCAGCTCAACACGCTGACGGGCAGCAGCCTCGGGGCTCAGCACCTCGGCATCCAGATAATTGAGGACTTCCTCGACGAGCATCTCGGTTTCGGGGCGCGGAATGAGCACACCGGGAGCGCACGCGACGTCAATCATGCGAAACTGCGTGCTGCCGGTGATGTACTGCAGCGGCTCGCCTTTGGCGCGACGAACGACGGCCGCGTGCATGGTCTCGAGCTGGGCCGCGTTAAGCGTCTCGTCCATGCGCATATACAAGTCGATGCGCGCCAGGCCCGTGGCCGCGCACAGCAGCCACTCGGCAGAAAGACGGGGATGCTCCTCGCCGCGCTCGACCAGGTACTCCTTGGTCCACTCGAGACAACGCTTGATGGTCCAGATCTCGTTTGCCATGGGGCCCTCCCCTCTTAAGCGCCGGGCGGCGCGCGAATGTCGGAGCAGATTGTAAGCGAGGCCAGCGCCTGGCAAGGGACGATTGAAGGCGATTATCGAGAATCAGCCCAGAATTTTGCTTGGAGCCCACCTGAAGTGTTCATTCGTCGACGTCTAAATCTGCATCCGTCAAGCTTTTGGCAAGGTTGCCCCAAAACTGACCAATATCTAACCAAACGCTTGCCACATCGCTTGACGCGCGACGCGTCAAAAATCGCCCCGCGATTTCTTGGACGTTTTTTCGAGCAATATTTTCAATTGCAGATGCATGCCGTTAATTACTTTAAGCAGGTAAGCAGCTCAAAGGCCATCAAAACCGATTGAATAACATCTCAAAGCAATGTCCCCAATGACTCCCTACGGATCATTTGACAACCAAGGAAACGCCGATGTTTTGGCAATGCCAGCGAGCGACGTCCAGAGCGAACAAGTTGGCATGAAAAAGGCAAGGCATAGACCTTCTGGTCATGCCTTGCCTTTTGAATGACAAATTGTCGCTCTGGGCGGCGCGCAGCGTCGAGCCGTTACGCGGTTTGGCAAAACCGCGTAACCTACTAAACGGCCTGTGCCAGCTTCTCGGCGCGCTCGGCGGCGGCGAGTGCCTCGATCACGGTGCCGAGTTGGTCGCCCAGAAGGACACCGTTGTAGGTGGAGTTGAAACCGATGCGGTGGTCGGTCACGCGGTCCTGGGGCTGGTTGTAGGTACGAATCTTTTCGGAACGGTTGCCGTGGCCGATCTGACTCTGGCGCTCGGCACCGAGCTCTGCCTGCTGCTTCTCGAGCTCCATCTCGTACAGACGAGCGCGCAGCATCTGCATGCAGACCTCGCGGTTCTGGATCTGGGAACGCTGCTCCTGCGACTGCACCACGGTGTTGGTGGGCAGGTGGGTGATGCGCACGGCGGAGTAGGTGGTGTTAACGCACTGACCGCCAGGGCCGGAGGCGCAGTAGGTATCGATGCGCAGGTCGGACTGGTTGATCTGAACGTCGATCTCCTCGGCCTCGGGAAGCACGGCGACGGTTGCCGTGGAGGTCTGGATGCGACCCTGGGACTCGGTCTTGGGGACGCGCTGGACACGGTGCACGCCGGACTCGAACTTCATGACGGAGTAGACGCGGTCGCCCTCGACCTTGAACTCGATGGACTTAAAGCCGCCGGCCTCGCTGGGGCTGGAGTCGAGCACGGTGGTCTTCCAGCCGCGCGACTCGCAGAAGCGCTGATACATCTTGTACAGGTCGCCGGCAAAGATGGCCGCCTCGTCGCCACCGGCGGCGGAGCGGATCTCGACGATGGTGTTCTTGTCGTCGTTGGGGTCGCTCGGGATGAGCATGTACTTGATGTCTTCCTCGAGCTGGGGAAGCTTGGCCTCGTTTTCGGAGATGTCCATCTGGAGCATCTCCTTCTCATCGGCATCGGTGGTATCGTGGAGCATCTCCTTGGCGGCCTCGATGTCATCGAGCGCGCCGATGTACTCACGCGAAGCGGCGATGAGGTCGGACTGGTGCGCGTACTCCTTGTTGAGACGCGTGAACTCCTTGATATCAGAGGCGACGGCCGGGTCGGAGAGCTTCTTCTCGAGCTCCTCGTAGGCCTTGATAATCTTTTCGAGCTTGTCGCGCATGGCGGGACTCCTTTATATGCGTGAAGGTGAAAATCGGCAGAGTTGATGGGGCGCGCGGCGCCACTACGGGGGTAAGCCCGGCTAGAACATGTCGATCTTCAGATACATGCGCATCCCTTCGCGTATGGGGTACATAGTTGCGGTCTAACCCATACATGATAGCGTGCGCAGGCAAACCTGCATATAACCCGCACGGAATGATTGGACGCAGCCATTGGGGACGTTCCTTAACGACTAGTCGTTTGAGAACGTCCCCAACGGCTAACAAAGGGACTGTCGCTTTATCACATTCTAGAGCGTTTGGAGTAGAGCGACGAGGAAGCGGATGCCCTGGAGGTAGGCACGGCGGGTGATGCGCTCGTTGGTGCCGTGGACGCCGCGATCACACTCGTCGTCATCAACCACAAAGGCCGAGAAGCGAATGCACTCAGGGCAAATACGCTGGTAGTTGGCAGCGTCGGTCGCACCGATCACGGTCGAGGGCACAATTGCCACCGGCTCGAATAATCCGTTTTCCTCCGTCCCCAAAGGCTCACGGAAATAGTGGGCGGCGATGGCACGGACGGCCTCGAGCCCCGGCCCGCCGACACGCGGAGACGGCGAAGGCTCGGAGCTGCCGGGGCCGAGTTCGACCTCCACGCGCCCGGCAAGGCCCGCCGCGGCAACGGCCTCGCGGCAGCGAGTAGCGACATCGGCCACGCCCGTGCCCTCGAGCATGCGGAAGTTGATATTGGCCCACATGTCCTGTGGCATCACGTTGGCACCGGTGCTGCCGCCCTCGATCTGCGTGGGCGCGCAGGTAGTCGTCACCAGCGGATAGAGCTTTTTGCTGGCGAGGCAATCACGGACAATGGCGTCCCCGTTGGCGGCAATTTCATCGGCCGTGTAGAGCCCCAACTCGACGAGTTGGGCGGCAAGCAAGTCGGTCACGCGCGTCGGCCACTCGATATCGCAGATTGCGGTGATGGCACGGCTGAGCACCTCAAGCGACGTGCCGCCGTAGGGGCTGGAAGAATGTCCACCCGTGCTCTTTGTCTTGAGCACAATGTCGGCATAACCTTTCTCAGCCAGGTCGGCGTGCATGAGCCAACCCTCGCCCGCGCTGTACTCGGCAGCCGGAACGATGCGGTAGTCGCCCTCGTCGATCAGGTACTCAAGCTCAATGCCGCGCCCCTTGAGCGCACGGCCAATGGCGCCTGCTCCGTACTGCGTAGTCTCCTCGTCCTGGCCAAAGGCCAGGAGCAGCGTGCGCTCGTGCTGCCAACCGTGCGCCAGCGCATACTCGACAGCCTCGAGAATGCCTGCGACCTGGTCTTTCATGTCGATCGCGCCGCGGCCCCAGATGTAGGTGTCGTCCACGCGCCCGCTAAAGGGGGCGTGCGTCCAGTCGGTCTCAGTACCCGGCACCACGGGAACCACATCCATGTGGCCCATGAGCATAACGGGATTGAGAGCAGGGTCGGAGCCGACAAGCGTCACCAACAGCGAGTGGTCGATAAGCTCGACCTCGCCCGCCGCAAACACGCGCGGCCAGGCCTGCTGCATATAGGCGCGCAGGTCGTCGAAGGGCTGCCAGTCCACCGCCTCGGCATCCATGCTCGAAATGGTCGGAAACGACAGCACGCGGCCCAAGCGCTCGCACGCGCTGACCTCGTCTATATCGGCAAAATCGTCCTCATGCGCAAAGAAGCGCCAAACCTCGGCCATGACATCCTTTCGATTGTGACGACAAAGGCCGCCCCACGGGAGCGGCCCTGCAACGTAAGCGTTTGCGGTCGGTTATTTGTCCTCGAGATAGCGAGAGAGGAACTCACGAGTGCGCTGGTGTTTGGGGTTGCCGAAGAGCTCGGCCGGCGCGGCATCCTCGAGCACCACGCCCTTGTCCATAAAGACCACGCGGTCGGACACCGTGCGGGCAAAGGCCATCTCGTGCGTGACGACGACCATGGTCATGCCGTCGGCGGCGAGCTTGCGCATGACCTCGAGCACCTCGCCCACGATCTCGGGGTCGAGCGCGGAGGTCGGCTCGTCGAACAGCATGATCTGCGGATTCATACATAGGGCACGAGCGATGGCCACGCGCTGTTTTTGACCACCGGACAGGCGGCCAACGGCGGCGTGCGCGAACTTTTCGAGTCCCACGCTCGTCAGATGCTCCATCGCGACCTTCTCGGCCTCGGCCTTGCTCATCTTTTTGAGCGTGACGGGCGCGAGCGTGCAGTTGTCGAGCACATCCATGTTGTTGAACAGGTTAAAGCCCTGGAACACCATGCCGATGTCCTCGCGCAATTTGTTGATGTTGCAGCGCTCGGCCGTGAGGTCCTGGCCGTGGAACCAGATGTGGCCCGCGTCCGGGGTCTCGAGCAGGTTGAGGCAGCGCAGGAAGGTCGATTTGCCCGAGCCCGAGGCGCCGATGATGGTGACAACCTCACCGGAATTGACGGACAGGTCGATGCCCTTGAGTACCTCGAGTGAGCCAAAGCTCTTGCGCAGGCCCTCGACGCGGATAAGCGGCTCTTGGTTTTGCACGGCTGCCGCAGTGCCGGTAGTGGCGGTATCTGCCATGATGATTCTCCTCGTCTTGCGCCTAGTTGGAGCTGGGCAGCGTGGCAGGGGCCTCGGCGCCCAGCTTTTTGCCAAAGGCTTCGAGCAGGCGGCTCGCCACGAGCGTCAGGATCAGATAGACCACGAGCGCCACGCAGTAGACCTCCATCTGGCGGTAGTACACGCCGGCGACGGTGGTGGTGGCGTACATGAGGTCGAACACGCCGATGACCGAGAGCACCGACGAGTCCTTGATGTTGATGATGAGCTCGTTGGTGAGCGCCGGGATCGCGTTTTTAATACCCTGAGGGAACACGACCTTGCGCATAGCCTGCCACTGCGACAGGCCCAGCGAGCGCGCTGCCTCGGCCTGGCCGGGATCGATGGACTCGATGCCGCCGCGCAGGACCTCCATCATGTAGGCGGTAGAGTTGAGCGAGATGGTGACGAGGCCGGCGGTGAAGGTACTCCAGATCTGGTTGGCCTGGGCGGTCTCGAAGCCCATGCCGCGCAGAACGGTAAAGCCCGCGTAATAGATGAGCAGGCCCTGGACCATCATGGGCGTGCCGCGCACGACGGTGGAATAGACGGTCGCAAAGCCTCGGCCAATGCTCTTAAAGAAGCGCACCAGGTCGTTGTCGACGCGATCGAAGGTCTGGGTGCGCAAGAACACAAAGAGCAGCGCCAAGAAGAAGGCGATGACCGTGCCGAGGGTGGCAAGCGCGATGGTGATCTCGATACCGCGGATAAAGAAGTCGCCGCTCTTGTAGGTCATGTAGACCAAGCTCGACAGAAAGTCGCTGGGATTGGAGTCCGAGACAATGCTCACCTGCACCAGGTCGACAAACGACATGACGCAGCGGTCGATAAAGAAGATCGCCGCGATGGCAACCACGACATAGCTGCCCAGGCGCGCGCCGCGACGGAAACGCTCGGATGCAAACGGCGACGTTTCGCGATAGTCGCTCCAGTGCATAACCTTGGTGACGAGCGCTGCCGCCGACACGACGATCCAGGCCCAAAGAATCGCCCAAAGGCAATCCTGGAAGATGCCGGTGGGCGCCAAAAAGCTCAGCGGCGTGGGGTTGCGCTGGCTAAATGCCAAGCCGAGCGCCGCGATAACGCTCGTGCCCAGGTACACATAACGGTGGTCGGCCTTGATAAAGGAGGCCAGACGATTGATGCCTTTCATGCTGCCTCCCTATGCCGGCTGACGGTCGAGGCACGCGTCCCACATCTGGTCGCGCTCCTCCTGGCTGATGCCCTTGAGTGTCTTGTCGATGAGCTTAAGCAGTTTGTCCGAGCCCTTGCGGCAACCGACATTTGCCGTGACCTCCTGCTTAAAGCCCTCGCCCTCGGCAAAGTGGATGGGGACGATACCGGGATTTTGGGCCATATAGCCCTTTTCGTTCTCCGTGTTGTAGGTCACGGCGTCGCACGTGCCCTGCAGCAGATTCGAGAACACCGTGGGGACCGAATCGACCGGGTTCTTGTGCACAACGCCCGGAATCTCGTCGATGACGGTATCGAGCATGGTGTCCTTTTGGCCGAGCACCGTGGCACCGCTGAAGTCGCTGAGCTTGGTGGCGTTTTGGTAGGGCGAGCCCTCTTTTACGAACAGGCCAAAGTAGCCAATGAAGTACGGGTCGGAAAAGCCGACGGACTCCTCGCGCTCGGGCGTGGCGCTCATGCCGGCGATGATGAGGTCAATCTGGCCGTTGTTGAGCGAATCGATAAGGCCCGAGAAGCTCTGCTTGACGGCAACGGGCTCGCCGCCGAGAGCCTTGCAGACGATCTTGGCGATCTGCACGTCGTAGCCATCGGCATAGGCGCCCTGCACGTTGTCGATGGGGATCGTGAACTCGCTGGCCTCGGAAACCTGCCAGTTGTACGGGGCGTAGGCCGCCTCCATGCCGATGCGGATCTTATCCTTGCCGATCACAGAATCGGACAGGTCATCGCGACCGCCGCCCGTCGTGGGCTGAACTACTTCCAGCGTGGAGGGACGCTGGCAGCCGGCAAGTGCGCCGGCGACGACAGAAGCGCTCGCAGCGAGGGCGCTACCCAAAAAGATGCGACGGCTGCATACCGGCTGTGGATGCGCGTCGCGTTGATGGGGAGAATGCATAATCTGCCTTCCCTGTTGAATCGTATGCTGACGACTTAACAGGATATACGCCAGCGACCAGCAGCGCAGCACAAGCTCGAAAAATTAATAGACACACGGTAGTCATTGGGAGCGTCGATGTTTTGGCAATGCCAGCGGGCGCCACCCAGAGCGAACAAGTTAGCATGAAAAAGGCAAGGCATAGACCTTCTGGTCATGCCTTGCCTTTTGAATGACAAATTGTCGCTCTGGGTGGCGCGCAGCGTCGACCGGTCCGTCGTTCGTTAGAACGGCGGAACCTCTAGAGCAGGGTAACGCTAAAGCTGCGAACGTCCGTCTCACCCGGTGCCAAGGTAATGGTGTTGACCTTGTGCTCAAAGACGTCGTCCTCGGTGTCCATGGTGGTGTGGCCGGTCCAGGGCTCGAGCGCCACAAACGGGGCGTCGTTGGCGGCAGACCACACGCCGATGTACTTAAAGCCCTCAAAGTCGATCTTGACGCCGTGGCCCGACTTGCGGCCGCGCAGCGTGAGCGTGGAACCCGGGACATCGGTGAACATGATGGCATCGTTATCGAAGCTGCGGTGCGTGATGGGCAGCACGTCCGAGTTATCGGGAGCCTTGTAGCTGCCCTCGAACGTCATAAGACCGTCGGGCGTGATGATGGGGGCCTCGTTAGTCCAAGCCTCGGTAAACGCCAGCTCGTAATCCTCGAACGCCTCGTCTTCGGCACCGGGGGCGGGCACGTTGAATGCAGGATGACCGCCCACCGAGAACGGCAGGGCCACGTCGCCGGTGTTGGTGACGGCAAAGGTCTGCGTGAGCGTGGCGTCGCCGGTCAGGGCATAGGTCATGTTGAGCTTAAAGTGGAACGGGAACGCCTTGAGCGACTCGGGCGTGTCAGTGATCTCGTACGTTACCGAGGAGCCGTCCTCCGAAACCTCGACCAACTTGTGCTCGACGATGCGAGCGAGTCCATGGCGCGGCATCTCGCAGGTGCCGGCCGCAGATGTCGCCATGTTGTTGCGCAGCGATCCCACGATGGGGAACAGGATAGGCGCATGCTTGCCCCAAAAGGCCGGGTCGCCCTGCCACAGATACTCGTTGCCGTTGAGGGCAAGGCTCGTGAGCTGGGCGCCCATGGAATCGATGGCCGCGGTGAGGCCGCCGCGCTTGATGGTAGTGACGGTGGACATGCTACTTCCTCCAATAGTAAACAACGGTGTCGAGGGCTATTGTCCCACTCTTGGCGGCGGGGTTGAGCGACAGGTGCAGTTATTGAGCAATAGCGTAAAGGTCAAACCCGCCCTGCGGCGTGCTATCGACCGTATCGGGCGCCTGTGAATTAAAACTCACCGGAACCATGCGCTTTGAGGCACGGTAACGCGTGCCGTCGGTGGCGACGGGCGGCTCATCGACCGTGAGCTCGTAGTCGCCGGGCTTGAGCTCGATGCCGTCACCTTCGGAATTGACGTATTGGTACTCGTCGATCGCTTGCCCCTTGAGCGTGCGACCCACGATATGGACGAGCATCTGGCTGTCGCCGCGCGCGGTGTCCCACGTCGCGCCGTCCTTGACCTCGACCGATACATGCACCGAGCGCGTGCGGCTGAGCGATTGTTCGACGGACATCTCGACCTTGGCGGCGTCTTTTCGTTGTTGTTCAACATGGCTCCAGACGTTTCCAATTACCGAGCATGCGATAACGCCGGCCATGAAGGCGATGAGGATGGGGCCGAGCGGAGAGCGACGGCCCGCGTCCTCCTCGCGAGCCAGGTCGGGGCGACGTGTGGGCGCGGGTGCTTGGGCACCCTGCGAGGGCACGTCGAGAATGCTGAAGGATGCCGTACTGCCGGGGTCGATGTTATGGCGCGGCTGCGGGATCTTGGCCGGCGAGATGGACATGTCCGCCGGCTCACCGAGTGTGGCCGTGGCATCGGCCTTAGCTTCATCGGCCTCGGCTTGGGCCCAAGCCTGCTCAAAGGTCAGGGGCTCGGCGGCATCGGAGGCGGCGTCAGGCTCGACAGCAGCATCGTTGCCGGCCTCGTCCTCGTCGCTCGACACGTCACGCGGCGCGGGCTCGTCCCACTCCTCGTCCGGAGCCTCGCCCTCGCTATACCACCATTCAAAGTTATCGATATCCATACGGGGCGCCCCTTAAGCCTCGCAAATAAACACTTGCCAGCCTTATACCCCCAGATGGCACGGGAGCTCGCCGGCACAGACAGGAAAAGCGTCACAACATTCGACGCTTTTCCTCGTTTTCGAGATTTTCATCGAATGTTGTGACGGTTTAGGCAGCAGCCACACCACGAATGCGACGAAGGAGCAGTCCCCTTGTCACATCTGGAGGGCGACGGGGATTTGGATGCAGCAGAAGTCCTCTTGGTGGGACTCGTCGTAGCTCGTGGTATCGAGGTAGCAAAAGTCGAAGGCGTTGCCGATGGGCTGGAGCGCGTGCTCGTCCATGCAGGCCACGATGGCGCGGATGCCTTCGGGCTCGTACGGCATGCCCCAGCGGCTCATGCACAGGTATGTGCCCTCGGGCAGCACTTCGATGCCGATCTCTGCCAGCTCGGCAGCGTCGCTCGGCAGCAGCTCCTCGGCACCGCGCGGCAGTACGGCAAAGGAGCCGGCACCGGCGATGGGATCGTCGGAATGCAGCGCCTCGCGACGCAGCATGGCGCCCCAACCGCGCATGGGGCGCGTGCCCGTCAGCGTGCGCATGCGCAGGATTGCCCGCATGAGCGTGGGGTGAAGCATCGAGCGACCGCGCTCGATATCGCCCGGAAACTCCTCAAAGACCACGTAGCGGCGCTCGAATTGCTTGAGTTCCGGACTGCCCTCGCGCTCGCGCCAGTAGACTGCCTCGTCGTAAAAGCTCAGGCGTTCCTGCACACTCGCGCGCTCAGCCTTGAGCCCGGCAATCTGCTTGTCGAGCGCCTGCACCCGCGAGCGCAGGTGATCGGTCATCTCGCCAATGTCGAACGTCGAGGTCAGGCGGTCAATCTCGTCGAGTTCGAGCCCCAGGTCGCGCAGCATGCAGATCAGACGCATGAGCGGGATCTGCGTGGGCGAATAGAAACGGTAGCCCTTTTCGTTCACCACGGCGGGCTTAAACAGGCCGATCTTGTCGTAGTAGATGAGCGTTTGGCGCGAAACGTTAAACAAGCTCGCCATCTCGCTAATCGCATACATGCCCGTCTGCATGGGTCCTCCCGACACACCAAAGCCCGCCGCCCACAGGGGCAGCGGGCTCAAACACTACTCGTATCCTACCCTAAAGGCACCTACGACCAGCGCTTATAGTTTGCACATGACACGCCGACGGCCTCGAGCGCCTTGGCGGCGATGTGATGCACCGCGTCGTCGAGCGTGGCGGGGCCGTTGTAAAACGTGAGCATGGGCGGCATGAGCATGACGCCCGGTACGCGCGCCAGGCGCGCCATGTTGTCGACATGAATGGCGCTGAAGGGCGTCTCGCGCGCCATGAGCACCAGGCGGCGCTGCTCTTTCATCTGCACGTCGGCCGCGCGCAGCAACAGGTTTTCGCTGTAGCCGCTCGCGATGCCGGCGAGCGTCTTCATGGAGCAGGGCGCCACGATCATACCGTCAACCGGATAGGTACCGCTTGCGATGGCGGCGCCGATGTTCTTGTTGTCGTAGACCACATCGGCGTGCGCGACAAACTCGTCGAGCGTCATGCCGAGCTCCTGCTCGATGGTGATCTCTCCCCCGCGCGTGACGACAAGCGCCGACTCGGCACCGGCCTGACGCAGGCATTTGAGGCACTCAAGGCCCAGCGCGGCACCGCTGGCGCCAGACACGCCAACGACGATGCGGCGGGGACGGACAGAAGACTCAGGCATGACAACTCCTTAACCACTTGGTAGGGCTACTTACTAGAAAGCAATCTCCTTGGCCCACTTGTCCTTGTCGATCTCCATGAACTGCGAGCGGATGAAGTTCTTCTTAAGGTCGAACGGAACCGTGCAGTCGAAGATGGCCTTGCAGGCGATGCCGTGCTCGCGGATCGTGAGGTCGAACGCGGGGTCGTTGGACGGATCGAGCACGTGGCAGTGGCAGCCGGGGATGGTGATGAGGTCCACGTCGGCCTGGAAGCGCGTGGTCATGGCCCACATCACGTCGCTCATATCGAAGATGTCGACGTCCTCGTCAACAAGGATGACGTGCTTGAGCTCGGAGAATGCCGAGAAGGCGAGCATGGCGGCGTTGCGCTGACGGCCCTCGTCATTTTTGCTCGACTTCTTGAACTGCATGATGGCAACGAACTTGCCGCCGCCGCAGGGAGCAGCGTGGACGTTGAGCAGGCGACCCGGGATAGCGGTCTCGACCATCTTGTAGATGGAAGCCTCGGTGGGGATACCGGCCATGGAAACGTGCTCGTGCGAAGGGCCGATGCAGCTCTCCATGATGGGATTGACGCGCGTGGTGACGGCGGTGATCTTGATCACCGGGCAGACCTTGGCGCCGCCGGTGTAGCCGGGGAACTCGGGCATGGCGTAGCCGTGGCCGTTGACATCCTCGTTGATGGTCTCGTCGTGCATGAGGTAGCCCTCGAGCACGTACTCGGCATTGGCGATGCACTTCTGCGGAACGGTGACGCAGTCGGCAAGCTCGACGGCGTGGCCGCGCAGGGCGCCGGCGATCTGCAGCTCGTTGAAGCCGAGCGGCGTGGTGGGAGCCTCGAAGCCGCAGCACATGTACACGGCGGGATCCAGGCCGATGGAAATGGAGATGGGCATGTCCTCGCCGCGCTGGCAGTACTCGTCAAAGAACGCGCCCAGGTGACGGCTGCCCGGGGTGATCCACATGGCAAGCTTGTCCTTGTCGACGCAGGAGAAGCGATGGATGGTCACGTCGGACTGGGAGCCGTCGGGGCTCGTGCCGTAGGCGAGGCCCATGGTGATGTAGGGGCCGCCGTCGACGGGCGTGTTGGTGGGAGCGGGAACGATCCTGCGCAGGTCAAAGCCCTCGTCGGTCGCCTTGTACACGACCTCCTGACAGTCGACGTGCGCACCCTCGGCGATCTGCTCGGGCGCGATCAAGTTCTCGAAGCGCTTGCCGATCTCGAGGCCCAGGTGCTCCTCGTCCAGGTCGAGCAGGGCGGCAACGCGTTTGCGGCTGGCAAGCATGCCGATGCAGACCTTAGCATCGTCAAAGCCCTTGACGTTGTTGAAGACCATCGCCGGACCCTCTTTGGTCGGACGCATAACGGTGCCGCCGGCGCCGACGTGACGATAGACACCCGAGACCTCGGCGTCCGGGTCGACCTGGGTGTCGGTCTCGAGCAGCTGGCCCGGCATCTCGCGCAAAAAGTCGAGCGCGGAGCGCAGGTCGTGGATCTGGGAAGCATCGGTAGTGGACATAGCGTGCTCCTTTCGGGAGAGTGCCCGGCGGCGGGAGTGCCGCCGGGCTGGGGAACGTAGTGGGGCCACGGCGCTCATGGATGGGGCGCTCGGGCACTCGCAGTTCAAGCACTCGGCTAATTACAGCCAAGCACTCGACCGCTTACATCAGGCCAAAGAGGTGGAACCAGGCGGCCTCGACCAGCACGACGATAAAGACGACCGCAGTGAGGGGAATGCCCATGCGCATGGCCTCTTTGGAGGTGTAGCCGCCGGCGTCCTTGCCCTCGCCGATAAGGATCGGCAGGTTATGGAACGGTAGGATGTAGTGGATGTTGATGGACGTGAAGACGATGAGCGCCACGGCGAGCGGGCTCACGCTGGAGCCGGCCGCGAAGCTGATGAACGCCGGCACGCACACGCCGAGCACGGCCATGACCGAACCCATGAACATGTGGATGATCATGGAGAGCGCGGCGACAAGCAGGGCGAACAGGAAGATGTTCTCGGGCACGGAGCTGGGAAGCACAACGTCGGCGATCCAGGCGTTCATGCCGGTGGCACCGCCCACGGAGCCCACGGCCATGGCGGCCGTCAGGAACATAAGGGACTTGATGTCGACGGCGTTCCAGCTGGCGGGCGTGAGGACCTCGCCGATGATGGGCATGGCGAGCGCGACGCCAATGGCCAGGGTGACCCAGCCGATATAGTCGCCCGAGACGGTGAGCCACAGCGCGATGGCGATGATAAGCCACACGATGGTGCGGATCTCCTTGACGGAGAGCTTGCCGAGCGCAGCCTGCTTGGCCACGATCTGCTCGCGATCGTAGACGAGTTCCTTGCTGGGCTTAAAGAGGAAGAGGCCCAGGAACAGGGTGCACAGCAGCGCGACCAGCATAGGCACGCTCATGTACAAGAACCAGTCAACGAACGACGGGCTCATGCCGCCGGCCTCGGCGCTGTACTGCGCAACGAGCGGGTTGAGCGTGGAATCGCCCGTCAGGAAGAACATGGAACCCGGAGCGGCAGCGGCAAACACGAGGAAGCCGAGCTTGCCGCGGTCGTCGTCACCGTAGCCGGCGGACTCGGCGATGACCGAGACGACGGCGAGAATGAGGAAAGCGCGGGGGAACGGATGCGGGATCAGCAGCGACAGCACAAAGGTGAGCGCGAAGATCGAGATGATGAGCGACTTGGCGTCGCGCACGAACTTGAGCATAAACGCATAGGCGATGCGCTCGCCCAGGCCCGACTCCTTGACCGCGCTGGCGATGAGGTAGGCACCAATGACGAGCCACATGGTGGCTTTGGTCCACGAGCTAAACGTGGAGGCGACTGTCGCCGAGATGCTCGCGGCGCCCGTGTCGTCCACGCACACCTTGAACAGAACGAGCAGCGCGCAGTAGAGCAGGCCCACAAAGCCCGGCTGCGCCACGCCACATGCCCAGAACACCACCGTGGCGAGCGTCAGTGCCAGACAGGTCTGAGCGCCGACCGTGAGCTCGACCGTCGAGCTCAGCTCCGCCAAAGGAAGAAACTTCACCAGCAAAAAGACAACGATACCCAGCACAAAGCCAATTTCGCGCTTGGTGATCTTAAACGCCTTCTTTTCCGCTTCCATCTCTCCACCTTTCTTGTTGGGGGCGCTCCGGATTCGCGGCCACGTTGCCACTTAAAAAGGGGCGCCCGTTATCGGACACCCCTTACGTTGCGCTGTGTTGTGGCAATACAGTCAAGCGGGATTTTTGGATGAGAAGCGATCCTCTGGGCAAAACCGTCACAACATTCGACGCTTTTCCTCGATTTCGAGATTTTCATCGAATGTTGTGACGGTTTGGATGTGGCAAAGGGACTGTCTTTTGTTTCACATAGCGAGATCCGTACGGATGGATGGGTCGCTGAGGGCCTCGCGGAGCCAGGGGGCCAGCTGCTCGGGGTGACCCTGCAGGTAGCCTTTAAGCTCGGACGGGGCCACGCGGCGCACTTCCGAGATCTCCTCTTGGTTGATATGCAGCTCGCCCGGCTCAACATGGGCAAGGTAGACCTCGCACCATTCGCACTCGCAGCGGCCGTCGCCGTGGTCCTCGCAGTACACCACGTGACCGAGGTGCTTGAGCTGATCGGGCCCGCGCGTGATGCCAAGCTCTTCGTTGATGCGACGCGCCGTGGCGGCCGCGACGTCTTCCCCGGGGAGCGGATGGCCGGCGCAGCTATCGGCCAGCACCCCGCCCCACAGGCGCTTGAGCGGACTGCGGCGACAGAGCAGCAGGCGCGCGTCTTCGCCCTGGCCCTCGACCAGAAGCGTCAGAAATGCCTGATGCAGGACGCCCTCCCCCGTATGGGCTTCGATGCGATCGACGGGGCCAAGTGCCTCGCCGGTCGCAGCATCGACCGCCACGACCTCGGCGCCTGCGCCGCCCTCATCCCAGCCGGCGCGCAGAATGCGGGCTGCGGCCTCCTCGAGCGCGGCGATGAGTTCCTTGGTGGTATCGAGCATGCGCCGCAAGTCGTCCGCGGTCGCGTTCTCCACATGAAAACCCGTGCTTGCAACTACCGGCACGCCAAAGCGCGTGGCCAGCGCCGCCGCAATATCGTGCGCCGGGATCTCGTCTCGATGGCACGGAACGGCCAGGATGCTCACCGTCGCCGTACGGCCGGGCTCGGGGCGAGGAATGGCCTGCGCCGTGGCGCCCAGGTGCGCAAACTCCGGCGAGCAGGCGTACACCGCCATGCCTCGCGGCGTCACCGTCAACTGGGCCTCGAGCGCAAACTTGCCCTCGCCCACTACAACCTTTGTCGTGTGCATACCCATGGGATCTCCTGTCGCCCGCAATGTACCTGAGACCATTTTCACCTGTATTGCGACTATACAGGCAAGCGCAGCCTGCGACAAAGGAACTGTCCCTTTGCCACATTCTGTTAGAGTTGCAGGGATTGAATCCCGCTTATTCATGCGACATTGGAGTGACAACCTTGACCGCCGCAACCACGCCTAAAAGCAAGTCAACCGCCGCCGCGCTCTCCCCCGCGCGCACCAAGCTCTGCCTAGCGCTACTCGTGCTGTTGGGATTCTCACTCGGCTGCTCCGAGTTCGTGGTCATCGGTATCGAGAGCGACTTGGCAACGGAGCTCGGCGTATCACTTGCCACTGCGGGCCAGCTCATCAGCGTGTTCGCGCTTGTCTACGCTATCGCTACGCCGGTGCTTGCGCTCAGCACGGGGCGATTCCGCCGCTACCAGCTGCTCGTGTGCTACAGCATTATCTTTGTGCTCGGCAATCTGGTCATGGCGTTAGCGCCCAACTTCCAGGTGCTGTTTATCTCGCGCATCATCCTAGGTTCCGTCTCGGGCGCACTGCTCGCCGTGGGTGTGACGTACATCCCCGAGCTGCTGTCCCCGCAGCAAACTTCGCTTGCCATCTCGGTGGTATATGGTGCGTTTTCCGTAGCAATGGTCTTTGTCACTTCGATCGGCAAGCTTGTGGCCGACACGCTCGACTGGCACGTTGCCATGTACGGCACGCTGGCCTTTGCCGTTCTGATCTGCGCCGCGCTCGTGGTGTTTATGCCGCGCGCCGGACAGACCGACGAACCCGCCACCTTCCGCGAACAGGCGGGTCTGCTGCGCGAACCGAGTATCATCACCGGCATGCTCATCTTCTTGTTTGGCGTGGGATCGGTCTATGTGTTTTACGGCTATGTGACGCCCTATCTGGAGCAGGTGCTGGGCATGGGCACGGTCGAAGCCAGCACCACGCTCATGGCCTACGGCGCGTTCTGCCTGATCTCGAACATCCTGGGCGGATGGATTGATGCGCGCTTTGGCATGAAGGCGCTGCTCGTGACGTTTGTGCTGCAGGCTGTGGCGTTACTCGGGTTGTTTGCTGTGGGCGGCACCATGCCGCTCGCGCTGGTCTTTGTCTTTAGCTTGGCGATGCTCATGTACCTGTTCTCGGTGTCGTGCATCACACACTTTATGGACGTGGCGCGCAGCCGCCATCCCAAGTCGATGGTGCTCGCGAGTTCGGTTGAGCCCATGGCGTTTAACGTCGGTATCTCGTTTGGCACCGCAGTGGGCGGCGCCGTGGTAAACGGAATTGGCATTGCGTACGTGGGTGCCGTGGGCGCTGCGTTCTCGCTCGTAGCCTGGGCGCTTGCGCTAGTGACGATCAAGCTCGCCCGCTGGGAGCGCCGTCGTCAATCAGCACAGCCCCGGATGCAGGCATAGGGACGAACACAGCCCAAGGTGGCGAGCAACCAGTGAAAACCGTCCCATACTAGTAGTGTTTATCCGCCTGCAAGCTCCGGCAGTGCAATTTCGTGTATTTCAGATACACGCTTTTCTACGATTTCGTGTATTTTAAGTACACGAAATCGTACTAAACTATGTATCTGAAGTACACGAAATCGGAAAGGTGGCCCCATGCGCAGATCAATCGAATCCGTTATCGAATCATGGGCGACAAAGGACGCCTCACGCCCCCTCCTCATCCGTGGTGCGCGACGCGTAGGCAAAACGTACGCTGCCGAGGAAATCGGCAGGCGAATCGCCGGCGATGCGTTTGTCAAACTCGACTTTCAGACCGATCTTGAACTGATTGCTCCGCTGTTCGACTGTCCCACCGACGACGTTGACACCATCGTGGCGCGAATTTCAGACTATAAACGCACCCCCATTCGCAAGGAAACCGCCTTCATCCTGTTTGACGAGGTGCAGCTCTGCGAACGGGCGCTCAACTCGCTTCGCTTTTTCTCGGGTTCGGGCTGGCGCATATGCGCGACCGGCAGCCAACTCGGTGTCGCCACGCGCAAGCGCAAGTTGCCTTTTCCCAGCGGCGTTCGTCAAGAGACCATGCATCCCATGTCGTTCGAGGAGTTTCTCTGGGCGCTCGATGAGGAGCAGATGGCCGATGCTGTTCGTACCCACGCCGGCACGCTCGATGCTTACGCCGCGCACCAAGCCGCGCTCAGCCTGTTTCATCGATACCAGGTCGTGGGCGGCATGCCCGCCGCCGTCAACGCATATCGCAAGACGTTATCCATCGAAGACGCGCGCGTCGAGCAGCGCGAAATCGACGAGACCTACACCGCCGATATGACCGACCCCGAAAACGGGATCAGTGGCGTGGCGGCGCGCAAGGTATGGCGCTCCATTCCGTCCCAGTTGCTGAGATCGTCCACAAAGAAATTCAAGTACTCCGAGGTCGAACGCGGAGGCCGTCGCGCCAAGCTTATCGAGCCGCTCGACTGGCTCGAAGGCGCCGCCATCATATCGGTCAACAACCTGACCGAAGGCATCGAACCTCCCCTCGTTCCCTTCGACGACGAAGACGGAAGTTTCTTTAAGGTCTATCTTCTCGATACGGGCCTCATGTTCTACAAACTCGGTATCAACCCGCGGCTCTGGCTCGACCTCAAAGAGGATTCCGCCATAGCACTGTCTTCCGACTTTCGAGGTGCCCTGGCCGAAAACTCGGTCATGCAGGCATTTTCGAGCAATGGTTTGCGGACGTACTATTGGGTGCCGCCGTCGTCTTGGAAGACGAGCGGTGAGCTCGATTTTCTACTTCAGACCGACCGTATGGAAATTGTGCCCGTCGAGGTAAAGTCCGCACGCAACGTGCGCGCAAGAACCCTCGGGTCGTTTATGGACAAAGCCCGGTCGCCATATGCCTACATTTTGTCCGAGAACAATTTTGCCCGCAGCGAAACTGATGACGGGCGCGAGCTGCGCCACCTCCCCTTGTACGCAGCGGGTTTTATCGGAGCAAACTGTCTCAAGGGCAGCCTGTAAGCCCCGCGCGACCGCCCAGAAAGGAAACCGCTCATGCAACGCATTCTTTTTATCTGCTGTGGAAATATCTGTCGCTCGACGATGGCTGAGTCCGTGTTTACCGAGCTAGCGCGCCGCGCTGGACGCGCGGGCGAGTTTGTCATCGATTCTGCAGCAACCTCAACCGAAGAGATCGGCAACCCGCCGCATCATGGCACGGTCGCCAAGCTGCGCGAAGTCAGGATTCCCGTCGTCGCACATCGCGCACGTCAGGTGCGGCGCGCGGAGTATGGCAACTGGGATCGCATTGTCTATATGGATGCTGAGAACGCGCGCGGTCTGCGTCGCATCTTTGACGACGACCCCGACGGCAAGATTACGCGCTTGCTCGATTGGATCGAGCGCCCCGGCGACGTGGCCGATCCCTGGTACACCGGCAACTTCGATGCCACCTACCGCGACGTGCTCGCCGGTTGCACCGCTATGCTCGAGCAGCTGTAATCGATGAAATGCAGAGTTTTTAGAGCCACAAATCGGATGAAATGCAGAAATTTGACCTTACTCGCACGCAGGACAACGACGATAACGCCTAAGCACGGGCATAAACGAGATCGGGATTCCCATATACAAATCGAGCGTGGATTTTCTCCCACTTTGAGCGCGAAATTGCGTCCAAAACGGGAAAAATCCACGCTCATTATCTCGGCGGGAGAAAATCCTCGCTCGACTACTCGTCGACGATCTCGGCGAGCCAGACGTTCAATGTATCGACCTCGGGGCAGCAGAACTTTGCCGTGCCGGGCTCGTTGCCGGGCACGGTTCCGCCGTAACGCAAGATGTCAATGTAAGGAAAGCCCACATGGCAGGCCATAGCGCACATCTTGCCGCGGTCTCGGTCAAAGTCAAAGACATCGCCTGGCTTGTGACCATGATGGCAGCGGCACGTTCCCAACTGGTCCACGCAGCTAATGCGGATACGCGGACGCTTGCCACGCGGCGCGCCGAGCGGCTTGCTCTCGCCTGCAGGCTTGGCGCCGCCCTCGTCAGCGTTACTCATGGTCAATCACATCCAGGCAGGCCTCGATGGGAAGGCCAGCCGACTTGTCCTCTTGGTCGGCATTGCGCTCGATAAGCTCGGCCACCACACGCATGGCATCGGCCGTGGCACGCTGGAGGCTCCAACCGTTCATCACGCGGCCCATGAGCACGGCCGAGAACGTATCGCCCGTACCCGGGAAGTACACCGGAATCAGCTCAAACGGAATCTCAAAGTATTCCCCCGCCACATGGTCGTAGCCGATGACGGCACTCGCCCCATCGACCTTCGCACTCGTAATGACAACCGACTTGGTGCCCAACGCGAGCATGGCGTCCACGAGCGTGCGGGCCTCATCGGCCGTAATCTCTTCGGCGATAGGCGTATCGGTGAGCAGGCACGCCTCGGTATAGTTGGGCACCGCGTAGTCGGCGCACTCGACCAAGCTGCGCATGAGTCCGATGGTCGACTCGGGCACGCCGGCATAGAGCTTGCCGTTATCGCCCATGATGGGATCGACGAACACCCTGGTGCCCTTTTGAGCGCGGCGGTGGCAAAAGTCCGAGATGATGCGCGTCTCCTCCTCGGTCACGATAAAGCCGGTCGAGATAGCATCAAATTCAAAGCCGAGCTCCTCCCAGATAGCGAGGCTCTGGCGCACGTACTCCGTGGTGTCGTGAATGTAGAACTTGGGATAGTTGAGCGTATCGGAAACGAGCGCCGTCGGCAGGTTGTGGATGCGATAGCCCATGTGCGACAGTACCGGCAGCATGGCCGAGAGCGCGACCTTGCCGTAGCCGCACATATCGTTGATCAGCAGCAGCTGAGTGTTCTTCATGAGTGTCCCCCTTGGGTCGGGCGCGGCGCGATGTCGCCATAATGCGACTAAGTGTAGCGCAGTGCAATCTAAGTCTTGCCTTCGGATGTAAGACCAAGTTTGGGCGTAATTTTGTTCTTAGAGTTTTTCTGACGCTTCTTATTGCAGAAACTTGGCCTTAGAAGGCGCTATAAAATTCTAAGAACAAGTTTTGGCTTAAATTTGTTCTTAGGACACTAACGATGCTCGCACCCATCACACCCGGACGACAGGGAAACGTCAGGCACAACCTTTCAGGAGCCCTCGCCTATGATTCGTTTAGACCCGCCAATATGGATTCATTCTTTCCAATCAATTTATCCGCTGATTCCATGCGGCTTGTCTCCGATTGCCGCGCCATACTCGGCGAGGTTGAGGGCATGTCTCGCTTTGTTCCGAACATCGACATGTACCTTTCTATGTACGTTCGCAAGGAAGCGCTCTTGTCCTCTCAAATCGAGGGTACGCAATGTACGTTCGATGATGTTCTTGACCCGTCAAACGAATCCAATGCGAGCCGGGACCTAACCGACGTCGTCAACTACACTCGAGCGGTGCAGCAGGCGACCACGCTCATGGAGGAACTGCCACTCTGTATGAGGCTGCTCAAATCCGTCCATGCCACATTGCTTGGAAATGGCAGAGGCTCCGACAAGACGCCGGGACAGTTCAGGACGACTCAGAACTGGGTCGGACCAAACGGCTGCACGCTCAATGAGGCCCCGTATGTCCCTCCCAACACGGAGGATATGAAGGAGGCACTTGGCGACCTCGAGCTTTTCATCAACGAGCGTGACGACATCGATCCAGTCATCAAGGCCGCTTTGGTGCACTACCAGTTTGAAACCGCGCACCCGTTCCTCGACGGCAACGGACGCCTCGGGCGTCTGCTCATCCTCCTTTCGCTCATACATGATGGGGCGCTCACCAAGCCGGTCATCTACCCCTCGTATGAACTCAAACGACACAGGAGCGAATACTACGATTGGCTTATGCGCGTAAGGCAGAGAGGCGATTTTGAGGGATGGGTTTCGTTTTTCAGTACCTGCTTGCTTGCAAGCGCACGCGAGGCGCGGGATTCGATGCGGAAGCTTGTCGACCTCCATTCGGAAACCGAAAGGCTGATTCGCGAAAAGGCGGGAAGGGCTACGACGAACGCCCTTATGCTACTCGACCTTCTCGAGGGCAATCCGATCGTCGACACCGCCTTTGTGTCTGAACGAATGCAGATTAGCAGATCGAGCGCAAACAACCTTATATCCCAATTTACCGATTGGGGCATTCTTGTCCAACGTGATACGAGCAGGAAACGATACCGCACGTTTTCATATGAGCCATATCTCGCCATCCTCCGAACCGGCGACGAGCCGCTCTAAGTCTCGGAAAGCCAAGGGGCGAGACCGGCAGCTGCCAGTCTCGCCCCCTTAATGAACCTATCGAAAACTCCGGGATACGCCGTGGCCCGCTGAATCTACGCTGCGAAGACTGTCCAAGATTCCCCTGGCACCGGCACCCCAGCACTGCCACAAAATCGATTCGGTACCTTGACAATCAGTTAGGTACCTCTAGAATCACTTAGGTACAAAACAATTTCTCTACCTAACTAAAGAAAGGAGCAACACCATGTGCGACGAATGCATCGACCTCTGCCCCCATACGCCGGGCGGCGACCCCATCGAGCCTGCAGATTCGCCCGAGGCGCAATCGCAATCGGATGCACTTGCCAAGCGCATCCTTAACGGGCTTGGCTTCTGCGGCCATTACATGCATTTTCATGGCGGAGGCGTGTCCGGCAAGGCGCCCATCATCTGCCTGCTGGCCAAGCAACCTGGCGGCGAGATGTCGCAGCAGGAGCTCGGCATGCACTTTGACCTCAAGCCGGGATCGCTTTCCGAGATCCTGTCCAAGCTCGAGCTCAACGGCCTCATCGAGCGCAGCCGTAACCCCAAGGATCGACGGCAACTCACCATTCGCCTGACCGAAACCGGCCGAGAAAACGCCCGCATCGACCAGGCGGCCCGCATTCGCTTTAGAGAGCAGGCCTTTAGCGCGCTCACCCATGACGAGCGCGAGGACCTCGCCGAAATGCTCGATAAAATCCGCGTAACCTGGGAGGAACTGGATGATTAAAACCCTCATGGGCAGCATCCGCGACTATATGAAAGTCACCGTTGCCACGCCGTTGCTCGTGCTTGGCGAGGTGCTCTGCGAGATGCTGATTCCATTTATCACCGCCAACCTGATCGACGCCATCAAAGACGGCGCCGCCGTAGCCGAGATGCTTCCTACCGCGGGCCTTTTGGTGCTCATCGCGCTGACATCGCTTGCTTTTGGCGCCGCGGCAGGCGTCACCTGCAGCCATGCGAGCTGCGGCTTCGCCAAGAACCTGCGTCACGACCTGTTCTACAAAATCCAGACGTTCAGCTTTGCCAACATCGATGAGTTCTCGAGCTCCTCGCTCGTCACGCGCCTGACTACCGACATCAACAACGTGCAGCAGGCCTTTATGATGATCATCCGTATCGCCGTGCGCGCGCCGCTGGTATTGATCTTCGCCTTTACCATGGCGTTTATCATGGGCGGCAGCGTCGCCATGGTCTACCTGGTCATCATTCCGCTGCTGGGCTTTGGACTATTCTTTATCATCTTTAAGGTGCGCCCCATCTTCTCGCGCGTGTTCCACGAGTACGATGCCCTTAACGAGTCCGTCGAGGAAAACGTCACCGGCATGCGCGTGGTCAAGAGCTATGTGCGCGAAGACTTTGAGAAGGAGAAGTTCGCGACCGCCGCGCGCGACGTCCAGATGGACTTCACCCGCGCCGAGAAGCTGCTCGCCTTTAACAACCCCATGATGAACATCTGCGTCAACGGCGCGTTTGTCGTCATCATCTACCTGGGCTCCAAGCTCATCATCACAAGCCAGGGCACGCTGTTCGACGTGGGCCAGCTCTCCTCGACCTTTACCTATGGTTTCCAGATTCTCATGAGCCTGATGCAGCTGTCGATGATCTTTGTCATGGTGACCATGGCCGACGAATCGGCACACCGCATTGCCGAGGTGCTGGCCGCCGAGCCCACGATCGCCGATCCCGCCGAGCCCGTGCTCGAGGTTGCCGACGGTTCCATCGACTTTGACCACGTGAGCTTTAAGTATTCCAAGCATGCGAAGCGCCAGGCGCTCGACGATATCGACCTGCACATTACGAGCGGCGAGACCATCGGCATCATCGGCGGCACCGGCTCGGCCAAGTCCACGCTCGTTAACCTCATCGCCCGCCTGTACGACACCACCGAAGGCGCTGTGCGCGTGGGCGGCGTGGACGTGCGCGACTACGACCTGGACGCGCTGCGTCACCAGGTCGCCATGGTGCTGCAGAAAAACGTGCTGTTTAGCGGCACCATCGCCGAGAACCTGCGTTGGGGCGACCCGAACGCCACCGACGAGGAAGTCCGCGAGGCAGCGCATCTGGCCTGCGCCGACGAGTTTGTCGACGGTTTCCCCAAGGGCTACGACACCTGGATCGAACAGGGCGGCTCCAATGTTTCGGGCGGTCAGAAGCAGCGCCTGTGCATTGCACGCGCCCTGCTGCGTCGCCCCAAGATCTTGATCCTGGACGACTCCACCAGCGCCGTCGACACCAAGACCGACGCCAAGATTCGCGCAGGGCTGGCAAGCTATCTGCCCAACACGACCAAGATCATCATCGCCCAGCGCATCAGCTCCGTGCAGGACGCAGACCGCATCATTGTCATGGAGGGCGGCCGCATCGCACAGATCGGCAACCACGAAGAGCTGCTCAAGACGAGCGAGATCTACCGCGAGACCTTTACCTCGCAGAACAAGATGAGCGCCGAGGGCGAAGGGGCCGTCGAGGCCGACACCGAGGCATCCGCAACGCAAGCTCAGACCCAGGAAGGAGGCGAGGCCCATGAGTAAGGCAACGACCGCCGAGCGCGCGCTCAACCGCAAGGGCGGCACCATGTCGCGCCTCATCAAGACGCTCTTTGGCTTCTATCCCGTGCTTTTGCCCCTCGTCGTCGCCGGCGTGGTGCTCTGCGCCATCATCAACTCCATCGGCGCGACCTTCCTGCAGAGCGCCCTGCAAATTATTGGCGAATCGTGGCAGTCGGGCGATTGGGAAGCCGCGCAGCCCAAGATCGCACAGCTCGTGACCACCCTCGCCTGCATCTACGGCGTCGGCGTCCTGTCCTCGCTCTTCTGGAACCGCGCCATGGCTATCGTCACGCAGGGCTCGCTGGAGAAGCTGCGCGAGATGATGTTCAACCGCATGCAGGACCTGCCGATCCGCTACTTCGACACGCACCAGCGCGGCGATATCATGAGCCACTACACCAACGACATCGACACGCTGCGTCAGATGATCAGCCAGTCGCTGCCCAACCTGCTCATGACGATCATCATCATCGTCACGGTGTTCTTTATCATGCTGTACTACAGCGTGTGGATGTGCCTGGTCATCATCGCCGGCGTCGCCTTTATGACCTTTATGACCAAGCTGCTCGGCTCCAACTCCGCGCGTTTCTTCATTGCGCAGCAGACCGAACTCGGCGTGGTCGAGGGCCATATCGAGGAAGTCATGAACGGCCAGAAAGTCGTCAAGGCGTTCTGCCACGAGTCTGCCGCCGAGGCCGATTTTGACGAGCGCAACGAAAAGCTCTTCGAGGTCTCCCAGAAGGCCAACATGTACGCCAACATCCTCATGCCCATCCTTATGAACCTGGGCAACCTGCTCTACGTGCTGGTCGCACTGGCGGGCGGCATTTTCCTGGCGCTGGGCGTGCCCAACCTGAGTATCTCGGGCATGGCGCTGTCCATCGCCGTCGTGGTGCCGTTCCTCAACATGACCAAGCAGTTCTGCGGACAGATCGGCCAGATCTCGCAGCAGATCAACGCCGTGGTCATGGGCCTCGCCGGCGCCGACCGCATCTTTGAGCTCATCGACGAGAAGCCCGAGGCCGACGAAGGCTACGTGACGCTCGTCAACGCACAGGTGAACCCCGAGACTTGGGAGTTCGAGGAGGCTGACCACCACACCGGCATGTGGGCGTGGAAACATCCGCACCGCGCAACCGGCGAGATCGAGTACGTGCCGCTGCGCGGTGACCTGGTCATGGACAACGTGGACTTTGGCTACACGCCCGACCACGAGGTCCTGCACGGCGTGTCCGTGTTTGCCAAGCCGGGCCAGAAGGTCGCGTTTGTCGGCGCCACCGGTGCCGGTAAGACGACCATCACCAACCTCATCAACCGCTTCTATGACATCGCCGACGGCAAGATTCGCTACGACGGCATCAACGTCAACAAGATCCGCAAGGCCGACCTGCGCCGAAGCCTGGGCGTCGTGCTGCAGGACGTGAACCTGTTCACCGGCACCGTGATGGATAACATCCGCTACGGCAACCTGGATGCGACCGACGAGGAGTGCATCGCGGCGGCCAAGCTCGCGGGCGCGGACGACTTTATCACCCGCCTGCCCGACGGCTATGACACCATGCTCACCGGCAACGGCGCCCAGCTGTCGCAGGGTCAGCGCCAGCTGATTTCGATCGCCCGCGCTGCCGTCGCCGATCCGCCGGCAATGATTCTGGACGAGGCCACGAGCTCCATCGACACCCGCACCGAGGCTATCGTGCAAGCCGGCATGGACAAGCTCATGGAGGGTCGCACGACGTTTGTCATCGCGCACCGCCTGTCCACCGTGCGCAACTCCGACGCGATCATCTGTCTGGATCACGGCCACATCATCGAGCGCGGCAACCACGACGAGCTGATCGCCAAGCGCGGGTATTACTACCAGCTGTACACGGGAGCGTTTGAGCTGGAGTAGGAACGGTTACTGACGGAGGGTTCCCCGGGGCGGCGGGGTAATTCCTCCGTGCTCAAACATTCTCGCTTCGCTGCGAAACTGCGCGCGGAGGAAATACCCCGCCGCCCCGGGGCACCCTCCTGCGCGCAATCAGCCCGTCATTTAGAACGGAATAAAAGTTTGTGAGGCCCTGGCCGTTTGGCCAGGGCCTCGTTTTGTTAGTCTTTTTGGGACGGGGCTTTTTGACTACTTTGAGGGTGCGCAGGCAGGGCGGCGAAAGTAGCTAAAAAGCCCCGTCCCAAAAAGACTACCCGCGCCAAATGAGCTAGTTGAGGAGTTGGGCCATGGCGTTGACAAATTTTTGTACTTGGAGGGTTGGCTCGAGCGGGTAGTGTAGAAAGACCGGCACCTCGCGGCCGCATAGAAACGGCACGCCCACAAAGGCCGGATGCACCCCCGACCATGCGCCGCAGGTGAGCACCGCGTCGCCCTTTTCCTCCGCCTCGTTAAAGAGCGCAAAGTCAAAGCTGTCCACGTCGATCACGTCCACGCCGCCGTCGGCCAAAAGATCAATACGCAGGCTGTCCATGGCATCGTTACCGTGACGGAGCACGCGCAGGCGCATGCCCTCCAGGTCGGCAACCGTGATGCGCGTCTTGCGCGCGAGCCGGCTTGTGCGCGGCACGTCGATATAAAACGGCACGTTGACGATGAGGAGCTTTTGGCAGGCGTCGCCCCAGCGCGGGGTCGAAAAACTCGACTGCACCACATCCACCTCGCGCCCCAGGCTGCGCATGACGGTCTCGCGCTCGTCGTAGAGATCGCTTACCGGCACGATCTCAAAGCGCAACGATGGCTCCAGCTCGTGCACGCCTGTCCACATCGACAGTGTCTGGCGCCCCGGGCACATCATCGACACGCCCAGGCGCACGGCACCGCCATCGCCCGCCGCGCGCCGGGCACGACGCAGCGCGTCCTCGGACTGCCGCATAATCGAGCGCGCGTCGTCCACCAGCAGAGCGCCTGCCGGCGTCACTTTGACGCCCGAGTGCGACCGCTCGAACAGCGTGATGCCGAACTCGGCCTCGAAGCCCGAAACCTGCTTGACGAGTGCCGGCGTCGACACGCGCAGCTTTGCCGCGGCACGCGAGAAACTTCCCAGCTCCGCGGCGGCCGAAATAGCGTCAAGTCGTCGATCGTACACGTCAATCTCCCGTTTTCGCACGCGCGGGCGCACAGCACCGCAGGGGGTCGTTTTCGCAGGTCACGCGCTCAATTGAGAACAAACCTCAATGCATAGTATAAACCTATGGTTAATGCCATTCTAACAAATATGCAATTCACCTGCGCGAACGCTAAGCATACGATAACCAGCGAAAACCACGTGGGTCGATTAATGGGAGCGACCCACCGGGAGGCACAAGAAGGGAAGTTCCTATGAGCAATTGGCTTAAGCTCGAGGGCGATGTCTGCGCCGTGACTGGCGCGCTCGGCGGTATGGGCGTCGAGATTTGCCGCGAGTTCGCCCGCAACGGCGCCAACGTCGTCCTGCTCGATCTGGACGAGGAGAAGGTCAAGGCCGCGGCCGCCGACCTCGCCGCCGAGTTTGGCATCCACGCCGAGGGCTACAAGATGAACGCCACCGACGAGGCCGAGGTTCAGGCCGCCGTCGACGCCACCATCGCCGACTTCGGCCGCGTCGACGTTCTCGTCAACACCGCCGGCATCCTGCGCTTCGCCGCCATGGAGGACCTGCCGCTGAGCGACTGGGAGCAGGTGCTCAACGTCAACCTCACCGGCTACTTCATCACCTCGCAGCGCTTTGGTCGCGAGATGATCAAGGCCGGCCAGGGCCGCCTGGTGCACATCTCGACCGTCGCCAGCCACTCCCCCGAGACGTTCTCGGGCGTGTACAGCTCCACCAAGGCGGGCGTCAACATGATGTCCAAGATGCTCGCCGCCGAGTGGGGCCCTTACGGCGTGCGCTCCAACTGCGTCGAGCCCTGCTTTGTCAAGACCCCCATGTCGGCGAGCTTTTACGCCGACCCCGAGGTCGAGAAGAGCCGCAGCCGCCTTATCGCCACGCGCCGTATCGGCGAGGTCAGCGATATCGCCAACGCCGTCATGTTCCTGGCGTCCAAGCGCTCGGACTTTACCACCGGCGACGCCATCAAGGTCGATGGCGGCTTCTCCAACATGATGGGCGACCTCACCGCCAAGCCCGGTGGCCGTCGCGCATACGCCGACAACTACCTTAAGAACAAGGGTGTCAAGCTTTGGTCCGACGAGTCCGGCGTCGCAAAGCCGACTGACCAGTAAACCAGCCTGACAGGGAGGCCCCGCGGTGACGCCCGCCTCTCCCCCGTATCGATTAGAAAGAGTCCAATGGCTTCCACCAACTCCAACAAGGGTCGCGCCGTCGTGCTTTCCGCCGCGTGCGTCACCATGTTCTTCATCAGCTCCATCGCGCTGTACTCCGTCGTGTCCAAGAACCTGCTCGCCGTCTACCCCGAGTGGTCCAGCGCACTTACCTGGGCTTTCCCGGTCTTTCAGACCATCATGGCCGTGACGGGCATCTTCGCCGGCCGTATCTCCGACAAGATCGGCCCGCGCAACGTCGTAATCGCCGCCGCCGTGTGCTACGGCGTGGGCTGGTTCTTGTCCGGCACCGTCACCGAGCCGTGGCAGTTCTACCTGTGGTTCTCGCTCGTCGCCGCCATCGGCAACGGCCTGGGCTACAACCCGGCGCTCACCACCGGCCAAAAGTGGTTCATCGACAAGAAGGGCCTCGCCTCCGGCATCACCCTGGCCGCTTCGACCGCCGGCCCCGCCGTGCTGTCCCCGGTACTCGCCTCGCTGCTCATCCCGAGCCTCGGCATCTTTGGCGCCCTCAAGGCACTCGGCGTCATCTTCTTTGTGATGATCACCGCCTCCGCCCTGTTCCTGAAGGCCCCCGAGGCCGGCTGGCTGCCCGAGGGCTTCGAGGCCCCCAAGGGCGGCGCACACGCCGGCACCTTCGGCGACCTCACCCCGGGCGAGATGGTCAAGACCCCGCGCTTCTGGGTCCTCATCGTCACCTTCGCCTTTGCCGCCACCGCGGGCACCCTGCTCGTGGGCAAGGTTGCCTCCATCGCCGCCGTCCAGCTCTTCGCCGACCCCACGAGCGCCGCAGCTGTCGCCCTCGGCGGTGTGGTGGTCTCCGTCAACACCTGCGCCAACCTGGTCGGTCGTCTGTCCTTTGGCCAGATCATCGACAAGCTCGGCGCCTACAAGTCGCTGCTCATCAGCCTTGTCGTCACCATCGTCGCGCTCGTCATCATGTCGATGAGCTTTACGCAGAGCATGTTCTTTGTGGCACTCGCCCTGCTCGGCTTTAGCTTTGGCGCCCTGCTCGTCATCTACCCGCCGCTTACCGGTGGCGCCTTTGGCACCAGCAACATCGGCGTCAACTACGGCATCATGTTCCTGGGCTACGCCGCTTCTACCTGGATCAGCCAGCCCATCACTGCCGTGCTATATCACGCTGAGGCCGGCAGCGCCGCCTACCAGCAGTCCTTCTATGGCGCCATCGTGATCGCCGCCATCGCCGTCGTGCTCACCGTCTACATGATGGTCTCCGACAGCAAGAAGAAGTCCGCCTAGTTTTACCGATGCGACAAAGGGGCAGCCCTTTTGTCGCATTCCACCGGTCACCAGTATTAAGGAGTCGAAATGTCTGAGCTCAACCCCGTCCGCATTGCCGTTATCGGCGCCGGCGCCATGGGCCGCAACCACATCCGCTTTGTCACCGAGGAGCCCGAGGCCGAGCTCGTCGCCATCGCCGACGCCTTTGAGGGCGCCCGCGCCACGGCCGAGGCCGCCGGCGTGCCGTTTTATACCGATCCCGCCCAGATGATGGACGAGGTCAAGCCCGAGGCCGTCATTATCGCCACGCCCAACGACCTGCATCTGGGCGTTGCCCGCGAGGCCATCAAGCGCAACATCGTGCCGCTGGTCGAAAAGCCGATCTCCAACGATCTCGAGGATGCCCAGGCCTTCGCCGCCGAGGCCGAGACCGCCGGCGTGCCCGTACTCGTGGGTCAGCACCGTCGCCACAACCCGTTTGTGAACAAGGCCAAGGAGATCATCGAGTCCGGCGAGCTGGGCAAGCTCACCGTGTCGAGCTTCCACTACATGATCTATAAGAACGACGAGTACTTCGACGTCGAGTGGCGCCGCAAGAAGGGTGCCGGCCCGATTCTGGTCAACCTGGTGCACGACGTCGACCTGCTCCGTTACCTGCTGGGCGAGCCCGTTGCCGTCCAGGGTATGCAGTCCAGCGCCGCCCGCGGTTTTGAGACCGAGGACTCCGCCGTGGTCAACGTCCGCTTTGCCGATGGCGCGCTCGCGAGCATGACCATCTCCGACGCCACCGCCAGCCCCTGGAACTGGGAGGCAACCGCTCGCGAGGACCCGCAGTACCGCCCCTTCGACGCCGATGTCTACTTTATTGGCGGTACCAAGGGCGCCCTTTCGCTGCCCCGCCTGCACCAGTTCTCCTACGACGGTGCCTCCAACTGGCACAAGCCGCTGCAGATGGAGATTCCGGCTGTCGACCCGGCACTGCCGCACAAGATGCAGCTCAAGCACTTTGTGAAGGTTGTCCGCCGCGAGGTCGAGCCCGTCGTGACCCCCGCCGATAACGTCAAGACGCTCACGCTGCTTAACGCCATCAAGGAGGCCGCCGAGACCGGCCAGCTCGTCGAGCTGTAATGCCTTAAGAGCGGCCGCGGCAGAAACCCCATGCCGAGACCCTCGGTCCGCCATAAATAAGCCCCTCTTCTTTGCCCCGCGAGCAGCCTCCTGCCCGCGGGGCATTTTGCTACCTTGCCGACGATTTTTCTGGAGCAGGAGCCATTTTGTACCTCGGCTTGATTCGCTCGCCACGAAATGGGCCTATCTACTACGTTTAACCGATTGCCCTCAACCATGCCAAATTTCGAGAAATAAAAACCGCAGGTAGACAGGTTGCGCGTTCTCGGAAAACCGGGGATGGTCGACCCATACGGTTCAAACGTAGTAGATAGGCCGTTTTTGTGGCGCGGCCCCAAAACAGTCTTTTGGGACGGGTGGTATCCTTGGTAGCTCTGTGCTGCAAATGCACCATAAACGCAAGGAGTTCCATGGATCTTATCGCGCAGCTCGCCCACGAGCTCAACCTTAAGGCCGCCAACGTCGAGGCGGCCGTCAAGCTCATCGACGAGGGCAATACCATCCCCTTTATCTCGCGCTACCGCAAGGAAGCCACGGGCGGCATGGACGACGTCGCCCTGCGCGCACTCGACGAGCGCCTGTCCTACCTGCGCAATCTTGAGCAGCGCAAAGAGGACGTCATCCTGCTCATCGACGCGCAGGGCAAGCTCACGCCCGAGCTCGAGCAGCAGATTCGCGAGGCCACGCAGCTCCAGCGCGTCGAGGACCTCTACAAGCCCTATCGCAAAAAGCGCATGACCCGTGCGCAGAAGGCCCGCGAGGCAGGCCTGGAGCCGCTCGCCAATATGATCATCATGCAGGCTTCGGCCAAGGGCAGCGCGCTCGACGCCGCCGCGGCATACGTCAACGAGGAGGCCGGTTTCGACACGCCCGAAAAGGCGCTCGCCGGCGCCGCCGACATCGTGGCCGAGACGGTGGCCGAGGACCCCGAGAACGTCGCCGACCTGCGCGCCTTTACGCAAAACACCGCCGACATCGTCGTCGAGGCCACCGACCCCGCGGAAAAGACTCCCTACGAGCCCTACTACAACTTTGACGAGCCGCTGCGCCGTATTCCCAACCACCGCGTGCTGGCTATCGACCGCGGTGAGCGCGAGGGCAAGCTCCGCGTGCGCGTGAACGTCGACGGCGCTGCCGCCACGGCGCGCCTCGGCAGCCGCTGGCCCCGTCGCCAGGGCGTGTTCGCGCCCGTCTTTGACGCCGCTGTCGCCGACGGTTACAAGCGTCTCATGGCCCCCTCGCTGGAGCGCGAGGCCCGCGCCAAACTCACCGTCCGCGCTCAGACCGAGGCCATCAATGTCTTTGCCAAGAATCTCGAGGGCTTGCTCTCGGCACGCCCCGTGCGCGGTGCCCGCGTGCTCGCGCTCGATCCGGGCTACCGCACCGGCTGCAAGGTCGCCGTCATGGACGAGACCGGCAAGCTGCTCGACCACGGCGTGGTCTACCCCACCAAGCCGCGCCACGACGTCGCCGGCACCAAGCGCGAGCTTGCCCGCCTCGTCAAGAAGGACGGCGTCAACACCATCGTCATCGGCAACGGCACCGCCAGCCGCGAGACCGAGGAAGTCGTCTCGGAGTTCATTGCCGAGCAGGCGCCCAGCCTTCGCTACACCATCGTCAACGAGGCCGGCGCGTCGGTGTACTCCGCCTCCGAGCTCGCCAGCCAGGAATATCCCGACCTGGACGTCACCGTGCGTGGCGCCATGAGCCTGGGCCGCCGCCTGCAAGACCCGCTGGCAGAGCTCGTCAAGATTCCGCCCCAGTCCATCGGCGTGGGCCAGTACCAGCACGACCTTGACCAGGCCGAGCTTTCGCGCACCCTGGGCCACGTGGTGGAAGACGTCGTCAACCGTGTGGGCGTCGACGTCAACACCGCGAGCGCAAGCCTGCTGGGATACGTATCGGGCATCACGCCAAGCGTGGCCAAGAACATCGTGGCCTACCGCGAGGAAAACGGCGCCTTTACCGATCGCCGCCAGCTCAAGAAGGTCCCCAAGCTGGGACCCAAGGCGTACCTCAACGCCGCAGGTTTCCTGCGCATCAGCGGCGGCAAGAACCCGCTCGACGCGACAAGCGTCCACCCCGAAAGCTACGAGGTGGCCACGGCCGTCCTGGAGCGCGCCGGCGTTGCGGCAAGCGAGCTCAGCCGCGGCGGCGTGCCCGACATCGAGCGCCGCCTGGGCAGCATCTCGGCGCTGGCAAGCGACCTGGACTGCGGCACTCTCACGCTCATCGACATCGTCAACGAGCTCAAGAAGCCCGGCCGCGACCCGCGCGACGACGCGCCCGAGGTGGTCTTTAGCCGCTCGGCACTTTCCATCGACGACCTAGAGCCCGGCATGGAACTCAAGGGCACGGTGCGCAACGTCGTGGACTTTGGCGCCTTCGTCGACGTGGGCGTGCACCAGGACGGCCTCGTACACATCTCCAAGCTGGCCAACCGCTTCGTCAAGCACCCCAGCGACGTGGTGCGCGTCGGCGACACGGTCAAGGTATGGGTCGAGAAGGTCGATCGCGACCGCAAGAAGATCTCGCTCACCATGGTGCAGGGGAAATAAACCGCCAAAGCAAGGGTACCCCCTGTAGCAGCGTGCAAAATCGCGAGTATTCTGCAATTTCCGCCGCTCCGAACGCCCCTCAGAGACGAAAAAGCAAGAAACAGCCCCCGTTTTAGCGTCATCAGAGCCAAAACGGGGGCTGTTCCGTGCTTCAACCAGCTGGTAAAAGCCTTTACCTTGCTGAATACTCTCAATTTTGCACGTCGCAGGCGGGGGTACCTTTGCCTACGGCAGGATATGGAAGCCGAGTGCTAACTTGCCGGCAAGCTCGTGTCGGCAGCCCCGGTCTTTCCTTTGTCTAGCGCGACCCTCGCGAAGCGCGTGAGCGATAGGGAAAGGAAAGGCCGGGGCGAGCAGTCCGCGGCGCAGCCAGTGTTCGCGTTACGGCAGGATATGGAAACCGAGCGCCGCGATATCCTTGGCAAAGCCGCGCACGGTGTCGAGCGAGACCTCGTACGGATCGCGACCGATGTTCTTGCGCTTGGCCAGGATGCTGTTGGGCACCGTGATGATCTGGCAACCGCAGGCCTGCGCCTGGTAAATGTTGATGAGCTCGCGCGTGGATGCCCACAGGACCTCGCAGTTGGGCTTGGCGGCGGCCGTCTTGACCGACTCCGTCACAAACGGAATGGGATCGACGCCGGTGTCGGCGATGCGACCGGCAAAGAGCGAGATGATGGACGGCGTCTCGGCGTCAACGGCCTCGACCATCTCATCGACCTGCTCGGGAGTAAAGATAGTGGTGACGTTGACCTTGATGCCGTCGGCCGAAAGCTTGCGCACCAGCTCGGCGGTGGACTCACCCTTGGTGGTCACGCACGGAATCTTGACGTAGACGTTCTCGGCCCAGGTAGCGATCTCGCGGGCCTCGACCTCCATGGTCTCGACGTCGTCGGCAAAGACCTCAAACGACACGGACACGTCGGTGATGTGGGCCAGGACCTCCTTGGCAAACGCGCGGTAATCCGTCACGCCGCCCTTCTTCATAAGGGACGGGTTGGTCGTGAAACCCTGAACGTTGCCGTTCTCGTACATGTCGAGCATGCCCTCGAGGTTTGCACCGTCAGCGAACACCTTGATTGCCATCTGCCTGATTCCTTTCGTTAGCATACGGCCAATAAACTGCTAAACACTTTACCTACGTTTATCAAGGCGTGAACTGCGGTTTTTTATCTTCTCGGCGAACGGTATAATCGCTTCAGTGTTTGGATTGATAAATCGATTGAGCATGCAAAAGCAAAGAGCCGCAGTTGGAGCAAACGTCAGAACGCGAGATTCATTAGATGAGGCCGAAATGCTGCATGGCGGTGACGGTGCCGTCGTGTGCGACGTCGTCGGTCACGTAGTCGGCGATCGCCTTGACCTCGGGCATGGCGTTGCCCATGGCGACAGCCGTCTCGACAGCGGCGAGCATACCCAGATCGTTGCCGGAATCGCCAAAGCCAAAGGTGCGCGCGTTGCCGGTGCGACCTAGGTATTCCAGCGCTCGCGCCACGCCCACGCCCTTGTCGATGCCCTTGGGACTCAGCTCGCGGTTCTGGCCGCCAGTATTGCACAGCTCAAAGTTGCGATCGATAAAGCCGTCATCGTTGGCTACGCGAGCCAGGTCGCACGCGTTAATGCACACCTTGCCTACGCGCAAGCGGCCATCGACGCGCATCTGATCAACGCCATGCACCACGCCGGCGCCTAGCAGAAATGACTGTTCGACACCAACTGGCTCAAGTGAATAGGTGGCACCGTTCGTCTCGAACAACGCCTCACCGCCCGCCACAATAATGCGGCGCGCGAGCTCCTCAACAATGTCTTCGTCAAAGCAGTCCTCATGCACCACGCGGCCCTCGACCTCGAGCGTCGCTCCCGCCATGGCAACGATACCCGCCGGGTTCAGCGCACGCAGGCCATCGGCAACCAGCCACAAAGGGCGACCCGTGCAGATAAATGCCTGGTGACCCGCATTGCGCAGGCGACCAAATGCATCGACAACAGCCTTCGACGGATGGATTGCATTGAAGTCCTTGTCGGTCATATCGTCTGGATCAAACGACGTCAGCGTGCCGTCCACGTCAAAAAAGAGCACGGCGGAATCGAGGCACGCATCAATCATATGGGTTCCTTTCGAGGGCGATGGCAAACGAAGCATCCATCATATAATGGAGCGACGCAACCAGAGAGGTCACCCATGGAATTTTACGCAAGCTGCCCCGAGGGCTTTGAGTCCGCACTCGCCGACGAGCTTAAACGGCTCGGGCTTTCGCATGTACGCCGCCTTAAGGGCCGCGCTACGTTTGAGGGCGAGCTCGAAGAAGGCTACCGCGCCTGTCTGTGGTCGCGCCTGGCCAGCCGCGTGTTTGTGGTGCTTGGGCGCTTTGAGGCGCAGGATGCCGATGCGTTGTACGACGGCGTTTACGACATTGCCTGGAAAAACATCGTCCGCCCCGGCGCCACCATTGCCATCACCGCCCGTGGTGTGACCGAGCAGCTGCGCAACACGCGCTTCTCGGCCCTGCGCGCCAAGGACGCATTGTGCGATCGCCTGGCCGAGACCACGGGCCGTCGCGCCGATGTCGATGCTGCCGACCCCGATGTCCACCTGCTGCTTTCGCTACGCCAGCGCCGTGCGAGCATAAGCCTGGACCTTTCGGGCGACCCGCTGTTCAAGCGCCTGCCGCCCGCCGCGACTCGAGCCGGCGAGGGCGCGCACGTGCTGCGCCCCGACTACGCCGCCCTGGTGTTGGCGCAGGTCGGCTGGACCGCGCTGTGCGAGCGCGAGCTGACGGCCGACGACTACGAGAACGAAGCCCTGCCCACGCTGGTCGACGCCTCGTGCGCCGGCGGCGGTCTGCTGCTGGAGGCCGTGAACATTCTGACCGACCGCGCCCCGGGCGCCGCACGCGAGCGCTGGGGCTTTGAGGGCTGGCAGCTGCACGATGCCGCCCTGTGGGAGCAGCTGCTTGCCGAGGCGCGCGAGCGCGAGGCGGCAGCGCGCGAGCGCCAGGCGTGCATCGTGGCCGTGGATGTTGACCCCGCCGCCCGTAAGACCGCTGAGCGCATGGTTAAATGTGCCGGCTACAAGCGCTTTGTCGATTTTTGCGCCGCCAAGTCCGCCACCGTACTGGACCACGCGGGCGCTGTCGCCGGCGCCGCCGTGGTCGCGGATACGACCGAGACACCGCTTTCGCTCATGCACGACGCCATGACGCTGGTCGGCGAGCTGCGCCGCGCGCCCGAACTCGCTTCGGCACCGGTCGCCGCGCTCACCCACGACGGATTGCTGGCCCGCGCGCTCCACACCGAGCCCGAGTGCTCGATCGCCGTCATGCCCAACAACGAAGAGGCGACCGTCGAAGTCTGGCCCTCGCTCGACCACGCCGCCGCAGCGTTTGAGGCTGCGACCGGTGCGGATGCCGAGGCCGAGATTGCGGATGCCAACGAAGTCAACGATGAAGCCGCCGCTTCCGCCATGCCCGAACCTGCCGCCACACTCGACCTGGGTGACGGCAAGCCGCTGCCCGTGCTCATCCCCGAGTCCGAGCAGTTCGCCAACCGCCTGCGCAAGGACGCACGCCTGCGCCGCAAGTGGGCCAAGCGCGAGGGCGTGAGCTGCTACCGCGTCTACGATGCCGACCTGCCCGACTACTCCGCCGCCATCGATCTGTACGAGGGTTGCCCGCAGACGCCGGGCCGCTGGCTCGTCATCGCCGAATATGCCGCGCCCAAGACCATCGACCCCGCACTGGCCCAGGCCCGTATGCTCGATATCCTGGCCATCGCGCCGCGTATCCTAGATGTTCCCGCCGAGCATGTGCACGCCAAGGCCCGCATGCGTTCGCGCGGCGGCTCGCAATACGGCAAGCAGGGCGCCGGCAAGGGCGGCTCGGGCGAGCGCGCCAATATCGCGCGCCGTCGTCTGCCGCTCATCGAAGAGGGCGGCCTCACCTTTGCCGTCAACTTTGACGACTACCTGGACGTGGGCATCTTCTTGGACCACCGCGTCACCCGCAACCTGGTGCGCGAGCACGCCAAGCAGGCGCGCCGCTTCCTCAACCTGTTTGCCTACACCGGCACTGCCACCTGCTACGCGGCCGATGGCGGCGTCGAGGAGACCGTGACGGTCGACCTCTCCAACACCTATCTGGACTGGGCCGAGCGCAACATGCGCCAGAACGGCTTTGTGGGGCCTCAGCATCATTTTGTGCGCGACGACGTGCTCGCCTGGATTCGCGACCAGCGCCAGACGCGCAACCGCTGGGACCTGATCTTTGTCGATCCGCCCACGTTCTCGAACTCGTCCAAGATGGGCCGTCGCACCTGGGATGTCCAGCGCGACCATGTTGAGCTTTTGGCTGGCGTATCGCGCCTGCTCGCGCAGGGCGGCCATGCCATCTTTAGCTGCAACCTGCGCGGCTTCCGCCCCGAAACGCGCAAGCTCGCCCGCGCGGGCGTGGTGCTGGAGGACATTACGGCGCAGACCATCCCCGAGGACTTCGCGCGCAACCAGAAGGTGCACCACTGCTACATCGTGCGCCGCCTGCCCATCGAGGACGCCATGGCCGAAGTCGGCTTTAGCGCCGAGGAAATTGCCGAGCGCGTCGAGGAGCTGCGCAACCCCGAAGCCCGCAAGCCTCGCGCAACGGCGCCCGCGCACGCGCAGGCAGGCGACCGGGGGCCGCGCGGCAACGGCAAGCCTGACTCCGCCGGCAAGCCCAAAAAGAAGAAGTTCTACGCCAGCAAGCCCAAGGGCAAATAACAAAGTTGCGGTGGAATACGGACTGTTTTGCCTGGAATTAGGCAAATTTAGACCGTATTTCACCGCAACTCATATTGGGATGGTGGTTGGCGATCTAGCCTTGGATGACCAATCGGTAGCCGATGCCCACATGCGTCTGGATATAGCGCGGATGCGCGGGGTCGGACTCGATCTTTTTGCGCAGCGCGCCCATAAAGACGCGCAGGCTCGCCAGGTCGCTCTTGGTCGCCGTGCCCCAAATCTCGTGGAGGATAAACTGGTGCGTCAACACCTTGTCGGCGTTGTGCGCCAGCAGGCACAGGAGCTTGTACTCGATCGGCGTCAGGTGCAGTTCCTCGCCATCCATCATGGCGATGCCAGCATCAAAATCGATATGCAGCTCGCCGGTATCGAACGAGCCCTCGGAGGCAACGCCGCCCGTTTGCGCATACGAAAGGCGCCTGAGCGTCGTGCGAATGCGCGCGAGCAGCTCCTCGACCGAAAACGGCTTGGTCAGGTAATCGTCGGCGCCAGCATCGAGCGCGCGGATCTTGTCCGCGTCCTCGCTGCGCGCCGAGACCACGATGATCGGCATACCCGACCACGCTCGCACCGACTCCACCACCTTGACGCCGTCCATATCGGGCAGGCCCAGATCGAGCAGCACAATGCTTGGCGCCTGCGACGAGGCGGCGGCGATAGCGGCATGAGCGGTCTCCACAGCCATATGGCGCAGGCCGTGCGCCTCGAGCGCGGCAACGATGAGGTTGCGAACGGCTGGATCGTCCTCAACGACCAAGATGAGCGGTTTCACGGCAGAGTTCGGCACGGTGCTACTCCTTATCAAACGAAACGTCGGCGGCGGGAAGCTCAATCGTGAAGACCGAGCCGTGCGGGTCCGCCGCGGCAACCTCTATGCTACCGCCATGCGCCAACGCAATGGAGCGGCAGAGCGAAAGACCCAGGCCCACGCTGCGATGGCTGTCGGCAAGACCGTGGTTGGCGGTGTAGAACGACTCAAAGATTCGCTCGCGGTCCTCGGGTGCGATGCCCGGGCCGTCATCGGCCACCGAGCACGCCACGCGTCCATCGCCGGCGTCAATCGAGATCACGATATGCGAGCCTGCGGGCGTGTAGGTAATGGCATTGTTCACCAGGTTTACCACCAGCTGCACCATCAGGCGCGCATCGACATTGACGAGCGCCGGCTCATCGCTCGCCACCACCTTAAGGTCGTGCTCGCGCACGGCCGGATTAACATGGCGCAGCGCCTCCTCGACGATATCGTCCATAAGCTCGAGCGTGGTCGACAGATGCATGCCGCCGCCCTCGAGTTTGGTGATGGCGAGCAGGTTCTCGACCGTGGCGTTGAGCCACAGCGCATCCGAGCGAATGGATAGCAGCAGGCCGCGGCGCGTCTGGGCATCGAGCACCGCGGTGCCGGTCGAACCCTGATCGAGCAGCACGTCGGCATTACCCGAAATACTGGTAAGCGGCGTGCGCAGATCGTGCGAGATGGAGCGCATCAGATTGGCGCGCAGCTGCTCATTTTTGGCAAGCACCGCCGCCTCCTCGCGGGCCTCCATGGCGCGGGCGCGATCGAGTGCCAGCTCGCCTTCGCTCACGATGGCATCGGCAAGTGTCCGCTCCTCGTGCGTCAGCACGTCGGGCTCGGCAACGATAGCCAGCACGCCCACCACCGAGGCGGGATCGCCCGCGCGCACCATGGTGTCGCCCGAGCGCACGGTCAGGTAGATGCCGTAGAACGCCGAGCCGCCGTAGGTGGCATCGAGCGGCGTTCCCACATAGGCGGACGCCGAGAGCCGCGGCGGCATCTGCGGCGCCAGTTCATGCACCGGCGCGACATCGCCCACGGCCGTGTATGTCGCACGCGGCAGCAGGTCATCGCCCTCGGCGTCGGCGCTGTACCACACGACAGGACAGCCCGAAAGACGCGCCAGCTGCGTTGCCATGGCATGGACAATCTGCTGCTTATCGGCGCAGCGCTGCAGCATGCGGTTGGTCTCGAGCACCATCTGCGTGCGGCGGTCGCTGGCGGCGGCCTGCGCCAAGGCGCGGCGCAGGGCCAACGCAATCGAGCTCGACACGAGCGAGACCGCAAACATAATGAAGAACATGCCGGGATAGACGCGGTCGATAAACGACAGCGAGTAGCGCGGGTCGACAAATAAGAGGTTGTAGAGCGCCACGGCGGCAGCCGAACTCAGCAGGCAATACAGGCGGCTCCAGGTAAAGAATGCGCACAGCTGCACGGCGAACACATAGACGATCATGATGCTCGGCGCGAGACCCGGATGGTCGAGCAGCGCGCCCACAATCGTCGCCGCGACCAGCAGTCCCGCCGACACGCAGGCGTCATACAGAGGGCTGCGACGCGTCAACGTCGTGCGCCGCCACCAAAAGTTCTCGGCCATATCGCCGTCCGTACGGACGTCCATCAGCGCCCCGCCCCTCTCTCAAAAACAAAAACCACCACAAAGGGGACTGGCACCTTTGCGGTGGTGGCCTCCTTGTGGTGGTTTCAAGTGTATAGCCTTTGCAGCCTGCGGTCGCTAGACAAACAGCAGACGTCGACTACGGACGCTCGTCGGGAGCCAGGCGCTGCATCTTGCTCACGGCCTTAAACTTGGTGAACAGCGGCACGTACTCAAAGCTCACGTTGGAGTTCTCCAGGCCGTACCAGCGCGCAGGCGTGCCGGCGGCGCGGCGGATGATGTACTTGAGCGTGATGGCCGTACGCTCGCTGGGCTCCACGTCGCTTTCGGGCGCCAGCAGCTTGCGGATCATGACGAACTTAAACGTACCGATGTTGCCCGGGTCCTTGTAGACCGAGTAATCGTGCGTCTGCGCCGGCAGCTCGCCGCTGGCAGCCAGATCCTGAACAACCTGGCGCAGGTAAGCATTGACGCGCTGGTTGATCTTGTAGCCCAGATACAGATGCACGCGGAACACGTAGTCGGTGCCGAACGTCTCGACCGAGTAGGCAAAGGTATGCGGCTCCTCCATGGTCTCGACATTCACGAACCACCAGGCACGAGCGCGCTTGGGGTGCTTGTCCAAAATCGAGTAGACGATATCGCGGTCGATATAGTCGGTGTTGGTGTCCTTGGTCAGGTACACGATGTTGTCGCTCATGAGCTCGTAGCGATCGTCGTCGCGCAGGCGTTTGAGCTGCGGCAGATAGCTGCGCAGCGGCAGCAGCGTAAACTGACGTTGCTCGACCGCCGTACCGTTGTACCAGCACACCATGATGCCCATGATGAGTGCAGCCATAAGGATGGTGAAGTAGCCGCCGTGGAAGAACTTGGTGAGCGAGCTCACAAAGAAGAAGCCCTCGAGCATAAGGAAGAAGGCAGCAAAGATCCACGGCGCGACCTTGAGATTGCGCTCCACGTGCAGATAGAAGAAGAGCAGCATTGTCGTGCACATCATGGTCAGGGTAATGGCCAGGCCGTACGCGGCCTCCATGTGCGCCGAGTTCTGGAACAGCAGCACCACGACGACGCAGCCCACGAGCATGACGTTGTTGACCATGGGGATGTAGAGCTGGCCCTTGGTCTCGGCAGGATAGAAGACCTGCATATGCGGCATGAGGTCCAGGCGGCTGGCCTCGGACACCAGCGAGAATGCGCCGGTGATGAGCGCCTGCGAGGCGATGATGGCCGCGACGGTGGAAAGGCCGACGGCAAAGGGGCGCAGACCCGGGGCGAGCATCTGGTAGAAGGGGTTGAGGTCGGCGATACCCATGAGCTCCGGGTTGCCGGCGTTGTTGATAAGCCACGCGCCCTGGCCCATGTAGGACAGCAGCAGGCAGCACTTAACGAACGGCCAGGTGGCATAGATGTTGCCGCGGCCCACATGGCCCATGTCGGAATAGAGCGCCTCGGCACCGGTGGTAGCGAGGAAGCAGCTGCCCAAAATCATGATGCCCGCATGGTTGTTGGGGCTCAGCAGAAAAGCGATGCCACGCAACGGGTTGAGGCACAGCAGCACCGCGGGATACTGGCAGACAAAGAACAGGCCCGTGCCGCCCAGGAACAAAAACCACAGCGTCATGATGGGGCCGAAGGCGTGACCGATCTTGGCCGTGCCGATGCGCTGCACCAAGAAGAGCGCGATGATGATGGCAAGCGTGATGGCGACGACACGACCCTGGTCGTCACCGAGCACGGCATGGACCGCCGGGATGGTGCGCAGGCCCTCGATGGCCGTGGTGACGGTAACGGCAGGCGTCAGGATGCCGTCGGCGAGGAGCGCCGCGCCGCCCAGCATGGCGGGGATGATGAGCCACTTGCCGCAGCGCTTGACCAAGCTGTACAGGGCAAAGATGCCGCCCTCGCCGTGGTTGTCGGCGCGCAGCGAGATCAGCACGTACTTGACGGTCGTCAGCAGCGTGACCGTCCACACGACAAGGGAGAGCGCGCCGAGCACGAACTCCTGCGTGACGCTTCCGATACCGCCGTTGCCGGCAACGAGCGCCTTGGTTACATACATGGGGCTGGTGCCGATATCGCCATACACCACGCCCAGCGTGACGAGCATCGCCGAGATGCTCACAGGAATCGCAGCGTGCGAGGCTACTTCCTTTGCCTTTTGTTCCATAAGCCGGTTTCCTCCCAATATTAACGTTCGACGGGATTATATGTAATCAGCCCATATTTTAATGGCACCGTTTTCCCAGCTAGATAAACATTTATGCGGCCTTTAGGCCACCGCGGCGATATGGAATGTGACAAAGGGACGCCCCCTTTGTCACATTCGTCATTTTCCGAGCCAGTTTTTGAACCACCACTCCATAGAGCGGCTCATCTCGGCCATAAAGGGGCTCGTGTGCTTACGGGTGTAGATGTCGATGACGCGCTCGCCCACCTCGCGGGCGTGCGGGCGAAACATCGCATCCATCTCGGCCACCTGCGCATCCATCGTCGCGGCGTCGGCGCGACAATAACGCTCCTCGTGCACCAGGTTCACCACGGGATGCGCGATTGCCGGGCGCTCCTTACGGGGCGTGCCGATGATGAGCATCGACAGCGGCATGGTATAGGCAGGCAAGTCCAGCAGTGCGGCAACTTCCTCGGCGTTCTCGACGATATCGCCGATATAGCAGCTCCCCAGCCCCAGAGATTCGGCGGCGACCACGGCGTTTTGAGCGGCGATCACGGCATCCTGCGCCGCGATGGCAAAGTCGCCCAAACCCGGCGCGCGGCGGGGCGCCTTGCCCATGCGCTCGACAAACTCGGGTTCAAAGCAGCCCACGTGCTCAAACAGATCGATCCACTTGGCATAATCGACCACAAATATAAGTGCCCAGGGCGCCTTGGCGATCATGGGCTGGTGATCGCACAGGTCGGCCAGACGGTCCAGCGTAGCCTGCTCGCGAATGCTCACGATGGAATACATCATCATGGCGCCCGCCGACGGCGCGCGACTCGCCGCATGCAGAATCGCCGCCCGCTGTTCGTCGGTCACCGCCACGGGACGGTCGCTGTCATCGCGCGCAAAAGCGCGCGTGGACGAACGGTGCTCCAAAATGTCCAGTACCGCGTTGCCCGTAGTCTCGACCGGATAGCCGTACGTATCCACGACCGCAGCTCCGTCGCCGCCCATGTCCGCCTTGCAAACCTGCTCGCTCATCGCCCTACCCTCGCCATTTCTTTAAGAAGCCTTTACGTTTCCGTGTAATTCCCGTCCATTATCGCGCAGGTGGGCACTCCATTGCGCAACACCGCCATACTCGCGCGTTATTATGGCTGGTTGTTGTACGCAGCCGTCAAATGCTGCGCATATCTCGGTAACAATCGGGTTAATCCCCGCTTTCGTAGGTTTTAAGTTTGTGAGGAGTCTCAGCATGTTCGCTGCCGCCATCTCGCTCGTCGGTCTTGCGGCGACCGTCTACCTTGTCTTGCGCGAGGCCAAGGCCATTCGCGCACAGTCGGGCACCGTTGCCAAAAGCGCTCTTGGGTGGAGCGTCGTCTTCGGCCTGTTCCAGCTCTTTTTGACCGTCTGGGGCGCTATTGGCCTCGTCGCCCAAAACGAGCCGCTCGCCTTTGTGATGCTCATCCTGACCAACGCCATCCTCACCGGCTGCGCTTGGGCCAGCATCGCCCGCGACCGCATCGCCCCGCGCGTCTTTGCGTTCGCCTCAGCCGACGCCCCCGCCCCCACCGGCAAGCTCGCCCGCCTGCGCGGTGCCTTTGTGGGCCGCCCGCTCGTCGCCGCCGTCTTGTGCCTGCTGCTCGCCGGCGTCTTTGCGCTGCTGGGCATGGAGGTCTCGTCCAACCACGACTTTACCTGGGTCTACCCCCTGTGCATCCTGCTCGAGTGGGCCATCATCACCGTGCTCATGGTCGGCTTGTTCTTCCTATTCCAGCGCCACGGCGCAGCTCCCGCCGTCCTGGCCTTTGCCCTCTTTGTCCTGGGCATTGCCGAGTTCTTCGTCATCACGTTTAAATCCATGCCCATCCAGCCGGGCGACCTTTCGGCCATCTCCACTGCCGCCGCAGTCGCCGGCAACGGCTACACCTTCTCCATCTCGCTGTTCTGCGTGCTGTCCATGGGCTTTACCGCCATCGCCATGCTGCTATGCGAGTACGCCGGCATCGTGGCGCCGCATCGCCAGAAGGGCGCGGCCAGCGCCAAGCGCATGCTGCTCACCAACCTACTCGTGGCGGTGCTGTGCCTGGGCGGCGTGACCGCACACGTCACGCTCATCGACTACTACAACACCCTCGGCATCACCGTCTACACCTGGCGCCCGCTCGAGAGCTACTGGCGCGAGGGCTATCTGCCTGCCTTTATTAGTGCAGCGCAGTCCATCAAGCCGCCCAAACCCGCCGACTATTCTGTCGATGACGCCAAGGCCACGCTCAAAAAGTACGCCAAGGCCTACGACAAGTCCGACGCCGCCAAGAGCGACGAGCGCACCGCCGCAAAGGAGCAATTCGACAGCGAGAAGCCCACGGTCATCGCCATCATGAACGAGACCTTCTCGGACCTGTCGATCTATCAGAACATGCGCGCCGGCTACGAGGGCCCGCAGTACTTTAAGAACCTGTCCAACTGCCTCAGCCGCGGCAAGCTCTATGTGAGCGCCTACGGCGGCGGTACCGCCAATACCGAGTTTGAGTTTATGACCGGCAACTCCATGGCAAACCTGGGCTCGGGCGTGTACCCCTACACCATCTACAACATGGAAACGACTGGGAACCTGGCAGAGCAGTTCAAGTCGCTCGGATATTCCACCACGGCCATGCACCCCAACCACGCGACCAACTGGAACCGCGAGAACGTCTATAAGGACTTTGGCTTTGACCAGTTCCTGTCCATCAACGACTTCCAGGGAGCCGACACCCTGCGCGGCATGGTGACCGACCAGGCAACCTACGACAAGATCCTTGAGCTGCTCGATCAGAACGCCGATCCGCAGTTTATCTTCGACGTGACCATGCAGAACCACTCGGGCTACGACACGGGCCTGCTGCCGGTCGACAAGCAGATGCACCTGAACATCGACACGACGGACCTGGACGCCAAGACCGTCGAGGACGGTACGCTCTCCGATGTCGACGAGTATGTCTCGTGCATCGAGCAGTCCGACCAGGCGCTTCGCTACTTCCTCAACGCCCTGAGCAAGCTCGACCGTAAGGTTGTCGTGGTGTTCTGGGGCGACCACCAGCCGTTCTTCCCGTCCAAGTTCAACGACAAGTGGTTTACCGGCGAGGATGATGCCACGCACCAGGAACGCCTGTGGCAGACTGACTACATCATATGGGCTAACTACGACGTTGCCGGTTGCGACCAGACGAGTGAGGTCGACGACCTGTCCACCAACTACCTGTCCACCCAGCTGATGCAGCTGATCGGCGCCCCGCTTTCCGACTATCAGAAGGCGCATATGACACTGCGCGAGTCGCTGCCCGCCATCAACTCCGTCGGCTACGAGGACGCCAGCCTGCGTTGGGCGCTTTCCTCCAACGTCACCGGTGACGACGCCGCTGCCGCAGCCGCCACCAAGGCGCGCGAGGATTACGCCAAGATGCAGTACTACGAGATGTTCCGCGATGGCAAGAACGTCTACACCGAGCACTTCCAGACCGAGGCCAACGAGACCGACCCCAACCTGGCACCGGGCACGACCAAGATTAAGTAGCGGGTCGCTCATAACTGAAACGTCTGTCCGGGCGGAGGCATATAAGGTTCCCCGCTCGGACAGTCCTGCGCAAGACGGAGGCCACATTAAGTGGCCTCCTTTGCGTGCGGAACTCGCGATGAACCTTATATGCCTCCGCCTGGACAGACGCCCTGATGTTGGGGCGTGGCTTGTCTTGGGTGTATCGCCGAACATATATAAGTTGAAGGCCACGTTATGTGGCCTTCTTTGTTTGCGGAAAGTATGTCCCGGAATTCTTGTCTGGAATGGGATGCAGTTTCCGCTTGGGACCCGATTGGGAAAGTGTGTCCCACTATTCAGCTGGATTCCGGGATGTATTTTCCGGTTGAGGACCCTTTGGGAAAGTGCGTCCCGGTCTGGGCGCTCAAACTGGGATGGATTTTCCGGATGAGGGCTTGACGGAAAATGTGTCCCGTTCCGGGCGCTAATTGTGGGATGCAGTTTCCGCTTGCGGAGTCTCCACTCAACAGAAAACCCGGGTGGCCTGTTTTTTGGCTACCCGGGTTTTTGGGTTGTCGATATGTTCGACTGGCTACTAGTGGGTCTTGCGGCGCTTGATCAGCATGATGAGGGCTATCACTACGAGCGCTGCTCCCGCTGCTGCTGCGGTGGCGACTAGGGCGAATGTTTGGTCGCCGGTGTTTGCGAGGTTCTTCGCTGTGGTCGTAGTCTTGACCTTGGTGTCGGTCTTAGCTCCGTTGTCGGACTTGGGCTTGTCCGGGTTCGTCGGGGTCTCAGGAGTCTCGGGGTCCTTTGAGCCTTCGGAATCGGTTGGGCCGGCGGTGTTTACCAGCGTATGGTCCAGGAACTTCTTGGCGCCCGCACTTGCCTGTGAGAACAGGCGGCGCGTGCGGATCGGGGTGGCGTTCACCGTTGTGGGCGCCGTCTCCTCGGCCTCGATATTCACGAGCGTCGTGCCGGTGTCGAGGCCCACGTCGTTGTATCCCACGTGGCAGCAATACTGCGCACCGTCATCGTCTGCGGTCAGGTCAATCTCGAGCTTTGAGGCCGTTCCAGCCGCGAGGTTGCCATCGGCACCCACGAGCTTAAACTCTGTCTCGCCGCGGCCCTTGCGGTACCACATATAGGTCGGTGCCAGCCCTGTTTCGCTATCGTCGGCACCGAGTTGCTTCACATGGCCAATCGCCGAGAGCGTCAGGTGGCTTCCCGCCGTGCGCTCAACCGAAGAGTCGTATCCAAGATCCGACCCCTCCGCAGCATCCGCCGCAGGTCCGCTCACGGTCATCGTCATGCCATCGGGCATGGTCTTGACCGTGATGATTGCCGAGCGAATACCTGTTTCGGTCGTGGATCCATTCTTAACGGCGGCGATGGCGAATCGATACTCCGTATTGGGCTGCAGCCCATCCCACTTGAGCGAGGTTTGCGTGTTGTCGGCAATCTTCCAGCTATTGACGACCGCATCCGCCGCATTGCTCTGCAGCATGCCCACGCCGTAGCTAAAGCCACTCTTGTTTGCGAGTACATCGTCCCAGCTAAACGTAACGCTGGTCGAATCGACGGCGTTTGCCGTAAAGCCCGTCACGGCCGGCGCGTCGGGCATCTCGACGTCCTTAACGTCATAGCCCACGATCCAGAACTGGTCGGTGTCCTTGGTGCCGAGCTTGTCGCCCGAGTCTGCCTCGAACTTGTCGACATCCACCGCGTTGACGCCCAGACGCCACACAAAACCGTACTTGCCCTGCGCGGCCTCGGGCAGGTTGTCGACGGTGCCGCCGTATTCGGTCGATTCACTCGAGGAGTTACCCGTAGTAAAGCCGGCGTTGGCACCAAAGCACAGGCCGCCAAACAACTCGTGCTTTGCGAGCTTCGCGCCCATGACAACGCTGCCGTTCAGCGTCAAGCCGAGCTCGAGCTCCTGCTCCTTGCCCTCCTCGACTTCGATGGTCTGCTCAATGCTCGCCCCCGACTGCGCGGCGGCGCCGTTAAACCCATCGTGCGTGTAGGCGCGCGTTACGCCAGGCTTGCCCAGGCCAAAGGAATCCCCAACGGGAGTCTCGCCGTTGAGCGTCGTTTGATAGGTTCCGGGTTCTCCCGACCGGTTGGTCAAAAAGTAGCTGAGCGGCGTCATATTGTGCTGTTTGGCAATGCGGTCATAGGCCTCGACATTAACGACCGAGGTCTGCGCGCCGAGCGACACGGGCGCCGCCATCACGCCCTTGCCACCAGTTTCCTCATTTTCGATCTCATACTCGTAATAGACCATCGGAATCGTGTAGAGCACGGTCTTGTCACCCTCGCCGGCATGCGACTCATAGCTTACGTTTGCGCTGACCGTGCGCTCGCTCCGGTAGTCATAGCATCCCTCGGCGGCAAAATCGACTGAAGCATTCATCGCAACCAGGGGCGGACCGGTCTGCACCTCGACGGCAACGCCCAACTCGGCGCCAATGGTATAGCCCTGGGATGTCCCCGTGCCCTTTTCCTCTCCGTATGACGTGCCGCCCAACACCAGATAGCCGTATGCCTGCTCCAGATCCTCAACATAGGGCGCATCCTGCAGCACGGCAAGCACGCGCGGGTTGGTATAGACCTTGTAGCGGTCCTTGTACGTGATCTTGACGCTGTCGTTGTCGACATCGGGCAGCGCGAGCGAGATAAATGTGCCATAGGTAGTGCCGCGACGGTTGCTCTCGCTAATCACCTGCTCCTCGCCGCGGCGCACCTTTCCGTTCTCGTCGAGCGAAAAATGCGAGGCGGTCATCCAATAGTAGTCATCGTTCTTGCGCAGGTCCTCGTCGCGGTGCTTGCCCACCACGGCGATAAAGCTCTCGTTATAGCGGTCCGAACCCGAGACGCTGCCCGCCTTGACGTCGCTGATCCACACCTGCTCTATACCCTTGTGGTCATGCTTGTTGCTGCTGTTGTATTGCTGACCGCTCATGCTCATGGTTCCGACCATGGACCCCAAGCCCTGAGCCCCGCTCTGTGCCGTGTTGCAGGCAAAGTCGCGGAACACATCGCCGCCCACGAGCACCTCGTCGACCGCCAGCTGCTCGAACAGGCCGTCAAGGTTGGCAGTGGCAAGGGCAATAGGCGCCAAGGTGCACGGATAGCGCTTATCCTGAGCGCTATCCTTCCATGCGCTGTTGGGCACATGCATCAGCCCATAGGAGGCGAGGAGCCCGTCTCTGTATTCCTTGCAATCGGAAAGCTTGAACTCGCCAGACTCCGAGTCAAAATACGCGTAGCGGTACAGCGCGCCGTACAGTCCCTTGCTGCCGTCAGAAGCGCCGTAATCAAAAGCGCTGCGTTGCCAGTCATAGCCCGCAAGAATAAGGCCCGTGACGGTTTCACCCGTCTTCTTTCCTTCTTCATCGTAGGCGGCAAACGTGCCGAACGTCGCATTCGCAGCGACCATGGTCTTGCCGTTCGCGGAGAGGGAGATTGCGCCCGCGTCGCCCAGAGCATCGACATGGACGAGCGCACCCTTGGATGCATCCCACGAAAACAGCTCGCAATGCGTCGACTTATCAATATTCTTCTTGCCGTAGGGTGCCGAGACCACGATGGCGAGGTCATCGCAAAAATCGCGATCGAGGTCGCCGGCCGCTAGCGAAACGACAGGAGCTGACTGAAGCTGCGTCCAGGAGTCGTTCCCGCCCTTGTTGTGCGTGGTGTAGTCCGCGGCGTTACCGGCATCGATCTTGACGACGCTTTGCTTCCAGTTGCCGCCCTCCAAGTCATACATGTCGACTACAGCCTTGCGCACGCCGTTCTCGTCGACATAGCAGCCCGCGTAGACAAAAAGCTCGTCGACGCCGTCGCCATCGACATCGCCCGCCTCGACATCAAAGACGGCGTCGTGCTCTTGCAGGTAACCGGCATCCAGGTACTTAAAACGGCCTTCGTACATCATATTAGTGTTGACCGTCACCGGCAGGTGTGTGTCGAGAGTGCGCGTACGCCCGTTGCTAAACGAGTAGAGGACCAGCTCAACCTTTCCGGCGTATGACTTGCCGTCAATCGTCGTGGAGGAACTGTCGCCGTAGGCACGGAGCTCGGCAACGCGGCTCTTTTTGCCCATGCTGGCGTCGCTGCAGAACTCAACACTCGTGGCGTGAATGCCCGAGAAACCGTTGTTGTCGTTGGCGAGTACTGTTGAGGACTCATTGTTGCTTAGGTACGACCAGGTGCCGCCACCGTAGTCGCTATGCTTGTAGAGATCGCTGTTCGTATCGAAGTTGTTGACGTTTTGCCAGAACTTTGCGGCGCCCCACACACTTCCATAGCCATCGGTGAGTTTGCTGCTGCCGCCAATGTCACCGCGCTCGACGTTCTCGAGCTTGTCGCGCAGAGTGTAGCGATTGCCATGGCTACCGTTAGCTGCCATATAGACCTCGCTGCGCGTGGCAAACGTCGTGGGGGTATCAGTGGAATAGGGGCCAACGGTATCGGCCGGAATGTCCTCGCTCGTGCCCAGACCCAGGGCTTGATAATCCTGCTCGGTCATATCGGTGATTGCGGGCGCGTCTGCCGCCTGGGCAACCTGGGGCGTGGCCGTGAAGCAGGCGACGCTCGTGGCGATCAACGCAGCAAGCGCCGCCGTCCCAACAAGCGGGATTTTCGACAGCCTACGGATACGGGGGTGTGGAACGTACATGAGGGACCTCGCTTTACTCGAGTGGAGTGGACTCATTTTTGCAAATGATACGTCCGATGCCCGATATCACGTGTCTCATTTTCGCCAACGGCGTGTCTCATTTTTGAGAATCCGAGATGCCGCGGAAATCTTATCCCAGCTCAAAGGCCATTTCTGGGATGTGTTTTCCGTCGAGTGCCTCATCGGGAAACTGCATCCCATTTCAAGCGTCGATTCTGGGACGCACTTTCCCCTTAGACCCTCAACCGGAAACCGCATCCCACTTTGAGCGCAAATTCCGGGATGCATTTTCCGCTTGAGCCTCATTGGGAAACGGCGTCCCACTTTGAGGGCTGATTGTGGGATGCATTTTCCGGTTTTGCTCTCATTGGGAAAATGCATCCCGTTTCTTGACCGAATAATGGGACGCAATTTCCCGTTGGAACGCCTTTGGGAAAGTGTGTCCCACTTCGAACGCCCAGAGTGGGACGCACTTTCCGCAAAGCGCCTCAACGGGAAACTACGTCCCATTCCAAAGGCAAATTCCGGGACGCATTTTCCGAAAGCCTGCCCATCCGGAAAGCCCGTCCCACTTTGGACGCATCCGGGCACGGAACCATCGACCTATCAGGCCTCCCATCAATAAAGAGGCGTCCTCCCGGACGGCGGGGCACGAAGTTCATCGCAAGTTCCGCACGCAAAGAAGGCCACTTAATGTGGCCTTCGTCTTGCGCAGGACTGTAGAGCAGGGAACTTCGTGCCCCGACGCCCGGGAGGACGTTACATTTAGAAAGATGGGCCGACCGCCGTCAGCGATGGGAGCTACTCCCCCAGCACGGCCTTCTTGGCCGCCGCCGCCATGTTATCCATATCTTCCTTGGTGGGATGATCCTTCGCGGCAACCCAGTTGTCGAGCAGCATCTTAAAGCGGGCGTTGTCGGGATCTTGCTCGAGCATGGCCTCGTAGCGCTGCTTGACCGCAGGGCCCATCTTACCCTGGCACATCGCCCAGCCCGCAAGCTCGGCATCCCCAGCCAAATTGGAAGCTACGCGGTCGATAATCTGCTGGTAATAGCTCTGGTCGGCGCCAAAGCCGCAGGTGCCAAACAGGAACACGCGCTTGCCGTGCAAGGCGGAGAGCAACGCCGCGACCGAAGGCGTGCACGCGCCCTTGTCGCACCAAAAACCGACGAGCACCATGTCGGCCGCGCAGGCCCCCTGCGCCTCGAGCGCAACCTGATCTGCATCCGCATCGTCACTCAACGCCGCGGCATGGACAAACTCAACGCCCGCAGCCTGCAGAGCGCGCTTGATCGCACCCGAAACCATCCTGGTATTACCGCTCTTGCTGTTAACCACCAAAGAGCACGTCATAGTCACGTTGCCTCGTTTCCCCCAAAACTAAAGCCACTAATGCAATTTATTAGATGAATATCTTAGTACTAACGTGACAGATGTAAACCACCTTCTGTCGATTGATTAATTTGCCCCACGACCGTGCTTACTGGGCAAACTGGCTGCGGTAGAGCTCGGCATAGAAGCCGTCTGCCGCCAGCAGCTCGTCGTGCGTGCCGCGCTCGATAATCTGGCCGTCGCGCATGACCAGAATGCAGTCGGCGTTGCGGATCGTCGACAGGCGGTGCGCCACGACAAAGCTTGTGCGACCGGCCATGAGCTCGTCGAATGCCGCCTGTACCTGCAGCTCGGTACGCGTATCGATGCTCGACGTCGCCTCGTCCAGCAGCAGAATCGCCGGATCGGTGAGCATGACGCGCGCGATGCACAGCAGCTGTTTTTGACCTTGGCTAAACGTGCCGCCGTCCTCGCCGATGACCGTATCGTAGCCGCCTGGCAGCTGCACGATAAACTTGTGCGCGTGCGCGCGCTTGGCGGCCTCGATAATCTGCTCACGCGTGGCATCGGGGCAACCGTAAGCGATATTCTCCGCCACCGTGCCCTCGAACAGCCAGGTGTCCTGCAGCACCATGCCAAAGGCACGGCGCAGGCTCGAGCGCGTGTAGTCACGCGACGAGCGCCCGTCCACCACAATGCGCCCAGCATCGATATCGTAAAAACGCAGCAGCAGGTTGATGAGCGTCGTCTTGCCACAGCCCGTAGGACCGACCAGGGCAAAGCGCATGCCGGGCTTGGCATCGATGCAGATATCCTGCAGCAGTTTGCGGTCGGGCACGTAGCTAAAGTCCACATGCTCAAAGGCGACCTCGCCCTTCGGGGCGGCGAGCTCTACGGCGTCCGACGCGTCGGGCTCCTGCTCGCGCGCATCGAGCAGCGCAAACATGCGGCGCGCCGAGGCGTACGCGGTCTGAATTTGCGTAATGACGTTGGTGACCTCGTTGAACGGCTTGGTGTACTGGTTGGCATAGGACAGGAAAATCTGCACGCCGCCCACCGTGAGCGCCGCGGGCACGCCCGTGATCACGCCCACGCAGCCGATCACAGCGACCACGGCATAGATGATGTTGTTGATAAAGCGCGTGCCGGGGTTGGAGAGCGAACCCATAAACTGCGCGCGCTCACCCGCGGTGTAGAGCTCAGCGTTGAGGGCATCGAAGCGCTGCTGAGCGTGCGGACCGTAGGCAAAGGCGTCGACAAGTTTCTGCTCGCCCACATACTCCTCGATATGACCACCGAGCTGCCCTTGGATGCGCTGCTGTGCTGTAAAGCTCTTGTTGGAAAGCTTGGCGATGGCGCCGGCTGCAAAAATGGAAAGCGGCGTGACGAGCACCACCACGAGCGTCATGATCAGGTTGATGGAGAGCATAAACGCGAGCGTGCCAACGATGGTGATAACGCCGGTAAAGAGCTGGGTAAAGCCCTGCAGCAGACCGTCGCCGACCTGGTCGACGTCGTTGACCACGCGACTCATAAGGTCGCCGTGGGCATGGCCGTCGATAAAACTGAGCGGCATGCGGCTGAGCTTATCGCTCGCCTCCACGCGCATGTCGCGCACCGTTTCGTAGGACAGGCGGTTGACGCAGTAGCCCTGCAGCCACTGGAAGGCCGCTGCTCCCACCACGACGAGCGCGAGTTTGGTAACGAGCGGCAGCAGCGCGTCGAAGTCCACCTGACCGGCGGCAACGATAAGGTCGATGCCCTCGCCGATGAGGATGGGCGTATAGAGTTGCAAGATCACCGAGATGGCGGCGCTCACAAACGACGCCGTAAACGAAATACGGTGCGGGCGAACATAGCCCAGCAGGCGGCGCGTCACCGCGCCCACGGGATAGCGCTCGGGATCACCGGGTTGGCGCGGGCCGTCGCCCAGGTCGTTGAGGTTATCGTTGCCGGACACATTAGCGGTCATCGTGGCGACCGAACCGGAAGAAGTATACGGGTTCATCTAGCAACCCTCCTTTGAGCAAGTAGGCGCAGGGGCAGTCGGGGCGGACGCGGGCACCGTGCTCCCCTGCTGGCCCTCGAGCTCCTCGCGGCGCAGCTGCGACTGGCAAATCTCGCGATAGAGCTGGCAGCTTGCATACAGCTCGTCATGCGTGCCCAGGCCCGCAACCGATCCGTGGTCGAGCACGCAGATCATGTCGGCATCGCGCACGGTCGAGACGCGCTGGCTCACGATGACCGTCGTGAGCGGCAGCCCGCCCTCGGCGGCACCGCGCACGCTGCGCTCGCGGATGGCATGGCGAAGCGCCGCGTCGGTCTTAAAGTCGAGTGCCGAGGCGGAGTCGTCCATGATCAGGACCTGCGGCGAGCCCACTAAGGCGCGCGCGATGGTCAGGCGCTGGCGTTGGCCACCGCTGAAGTTCTTACCGCCCGCCTCGACCGGGGCATCGAGCCCCTGCGGCTTGTTGCGCACGAATTCGCTGGCCTGCGCCATATCGAGCGCCGCCCAGAGCTCATCGTCGGTCGCTGACTCGTCACGCCAGGTCAGGTTGCTGCGGATGGTGCCGCTCACCAGCGACGCGCGCTGCGGGACGGTCGCGACCACATGGCGCAGCTGGTCGAGCGGCCAAGTGCGCACGTCGGCGCCCATCACGCTCACGCTGCCAGCGCTCGCATCGTACAGGCGCGGGATAAGCGAAACGAGCGTGGACTTGCCGCTGCCCGTGCCGCCGATAATGCCGAGCGTTTTGCCCAGCGGCAGCTCCAGGGTCACGTCATTGACGGCGTTGGCGGCGCCCGTGCCAAACGAAAAACTCGCATGGTCAAAGCTCAGCGCGGAGACCGGAACAGCGTCACCCGCCAGGTCGCTCGGCTCGGGCAGTGCGACCGTCTCGTTGTCCTCGTCGGTGATGCTCGGCATGCAATTGAGCACCTCGTTGATGCGCGACGCGCTGGCGCTCGCCTTGGTAAAGACCACAACCAGGTTGGCGACGTACACGATGGAGGTGAGCGTCTGCGTCATGTAGTTCACAAACGCCATGACCTGGCCCTGCGTGAGCTCGCCCACGTTGACCTGGATACCGCCCACCCACAGGATGGCGCACACGCCCAGGTTCATCACAAGAAACGTGACGGGGTTGAGAATCGACGAGAGCTTGCCCACCGCGATGGCAGTATTGGCCTGGTCGTCGGCTGCCTGGGCAAAGCGCTCGCGCTCATGGTCCTCGCGCACGAAGGCGCGAACCACGCGGGCGCCCGAAAGGCCCTCGCGGCAGATAAGCGCGATGCGGTCAAGCTTTGCCTGCAGCTGCTTGTAGTACGGGATACAGCGCGCCATGACAAACCAAAACACCAGGCCGATGGCGGGCGTGCAAATCAAAAAGATAATGCCGAGCTTAAGGTCGATGGCAAGGGCCGCGACCATGGAGCCCACCGCCAGGAAGGGCCAGCGGATGAGCATGCGCACGCCCAGCGCCACAGCGAGCTGCACCTGGTTGACGTCGTTGGTGATGCGGGTGATAAGCGACGGCGTGCCAAAGCGGTCGAGCTCGGCATAGCTCAGCTTATTAATGTGCCCGTAGAGCGCACCGCGGATGTCGGTGCCCATGCCCTGCGAGGTCAGCGCCGCCATCTTTTGGCAGACGAGCGTAAACGAGATGCCGATTACAGCCATGGCGGCGAGCACCGCGCCGTAACGGACGACGGCGTTGACATCGTGTGCGCCGATGCCCTTATCAATCATCTGGGCAATCACCAGCGGCGTAAGCAGGTCAAAGATCACTTCGATCAGCTTGCACGCAGGGCCAATCACCATATACCGGCGAAACTTACCACCAAAACGCCTGAGCAGCTCAATCATAAAAAGGCGCTCCCTATCATCATTCACACTCAATTCGAACCATGATAGTACGGTGAGCCCAAAAGAAGCGTAAACAACTCGTCATTTCTAATGGGATTCGGTTTCCAGAGAAGCGGAGGGGTGCGCATGCCCGGTCAGCGGCGCGCCAATCGCTTGGTATACTTACAGTAGTGCTACCAGCCGAGCCGCCGACCCTTGAAATGAGGTGCCGAGATGAACGACATTCTCGCAAGAAGAGCAAGACGAGCAACTGTGGGCATCGCCCTTTCCGCGGCGCTTGTCGCGGGAATCGCCCCCCCCGTAACGGCGATCGCGGCAGAAACTAGCGCCCCCACCGGTGCGGCCGTTTCGCAGACGAGCGCCGCCAACGGCAATTCGGGCGCCCCGCAGACAGAAGACGCGGCCGCCGCAAAAGAAAAAGCGTATGCAGCCATGCAGGAAGCGCTCAAAAACCTCGAGGCCGCAAAAGACGCCGCAAGTCCCGAGAAAATTGCGAGATTCAATGATGACATTGCCGCTTTTCAAGAGATCTACGACATGGTGGTGACGGAAGCCGCCAAACGGAGGGAACCCCTTCCCGCCATGCAAGCGAACGTCGATGCAGCCCAAGCCAAATACGATGAGGCCCACAACCGGACAAGCGGCCTTCAGGCAGAATTAAATAAGGCAATCGACGACGGAGCTTCTAACGAAACTATTAAGCAGTTGCGAAGTGAGATCATGTCGGCAGAAAGGCGAGAAAAATCTTGTGAAGATGATCTACACCACTGCCAACGCCGGCTCGAAAGCCAGGAAAGACAGGTTCAGTATTTCGAAAGTGAGGCAGAGGAAGCCAAAGCCCACATCGATGAGGACGTAGCCAAGCGAGATGCGCTCCTCGACGATTTGGAAAAGGCGCAAGCGGCCTATGACGACGCCTGCAAGGCATACGAAGAGGCGAAAGCCGCGGCAGACAAGGTCACCTCGCCCGAGATAACGCAACCGACCGAGACAGTGCCTCCCTCCGGCTCAGCGCAACCCGCCGAGGCGACACCGCCCGTTGGCTCACCTGCAACCGGCAAAGACGCCCTACCAAGCTCCACCAAGCAAGCGAACACAAGCAGCGGCAAGCAAGCAGATACGACCGCCGGCAAGCTCGCAAACACGGGCGACACAGCACCGAGCGCAATCGCACTCGTAGCAGTCGCCGCCGCAGGCCTCGGAATAACCGCCACTGCCACACGCCGCATCAAGAACTCAAAATAGCTGCCAGCGGTTATTGTCTTCGCCAATCCACAAGCCCAGAGACAAAAAGAGGTCCGTTTCCCCACCTAGGGAAACGGACCTCTTTAACTGCAATAATTCAAACAACAGCACCGCCGCCTCTTAAACTACGTAGCCATCAATGCCCAGACAACGCCAGCGAGCAGCAAAAGGCACGGGATTAAATTATTCAGATAAATGTGACCCTTCAGGCGGTTTTGGTCGGCTACCCGCGAGTGCCGGCAGGGCGCTTGGTAGTCGAGCGATCCCGCAGGCGAAGCCGAGGACCAGCGAGACACCAAGCGCCCTGCCGGCACTCGCGGGTAGCCGCGGCACCAAAAAACGCCTGCGCACTCGATGGATTCGGATGCCCGACAGAGGCTCCTTATGGCTGCTTCCTTCCGGACCTGACCAGATTCGGAACATGTCGTCATCCGAACCCATCGAACGCGCTAGGCGCTCGGTATATCTTACCTGCTCCCGCCCGCCACGGCAAGTGGGGCGAACCCATCGGATGGATTCGCCCCACTCGTCCATATCGCTAGCGGCGCCTGCGGTACAGGACCGCGCCGCCCGCGACGGCCAGCGCGCCGATGCCGGCCATGGCGCCGAGCGCCTCAACCGGCAGGCTGCGGTCGCCGGTGTCGGGCATGCCGCCCTTGGAGCCGTCGCCGGAACCGCTATCGGAACCGCCGTCCGAGCCACCGCCCGGCGTGCCGGGGTTCTCGGGGGTGCCGGGGGTCCCGGGATTCTCGGCGTAGCTGTTGGTGAAGACTGGCGGCAGGTTGGCGTCGCCCTCGTAGGAGACCCTCGCCGACAGGTAGCCCGTCTTGGTGCCGTCTGCCGCCTCGTCGCCCACCGTGACGACGATCTTGTGCACCGCCTTGTCGTAGGTCACGTGCGCCTGGCCGTCGTCGACCTCGCTCACCGTGAAGGTGTAGGTGCCGGCCTGCTTGAAGGTCAGCGCATCGAACGTGACGCTGCCGTCCGCGGCATTCTTGGCGGTCGACATGACCTTGCCGTCCCGGCTCTTGAGCTCAAAGCTAAACTGGCCCGCCTTGAGCTCGGCGCCCTTGAGCACCTTGGCAGCGCCCAGCTTGAGGGTGACGGGTGCGGCCTGGTAGCCGTTGGTGAACGTCACCGAGTTGTCGCCCACGGCATCCGTCAGCTCGTGCTTGACGGTAAGCGTGCCGTTTCCGGCATCGGTGACCGTCGTGCGCACGCGGTACGTCGTCTTGTCGTACGTCACGCCGCCCGCCGTGCCGGCGACCTCGCGCAGTTCGTAGCTGTGCGTGCCGGGCGCGGTGTAGGTGACGGGGCTGAGCGCGACCGTGCCGTCGGCGGCGTTCTTGCCCGTCGCCACGACGCTCTCGCTGCCGTCAGCGGCAATCTTGACCAGCTGGAACTCAAACTCGCCCTCGGCCAGATCACGGCCCTTGAGCTTCTTGTTCACCTTGATCTGGTCGGTGACGGAGCTCAGCGTCGGATTCACGCCGTAGGTGTTGGTGAACTCGAACGCGCCCTTGCCCTCGGGCGTGCCCTCTGCGGGCAGGACTTCCGCGGCGAGCGTGCCCGCCTTGGTGTCCTCGACCACCCTGACCGTGAAGGTCCTGGTCGCCGTCGCGTCGTTGGTCACGCCGTCGACCGAGCCGGACTCGCTCACCCGGTAGGCGAACGTCTTGGTGCGCAGGCCGTCGCCGTCGATCTCGACGTCATCAAGGTCGCTCGGCTGCTTAAACGTGACGTGGCCCAGCGCGACGTTGCCGGTGGCGTCGTTGGTCGCCTCGGCCACCGTCTTGCCCGAAGCGTCAACCGGTGCGGGCGCGCCGTCCAGCGGCTCAATCTTAAAGGTGTACTTGCCCGCGATGTCGGCCTGCGTGAGGCCGAGTCCGGCCTGGCCGAGCGCCAACGTCTTGGTGCCCGCGAGGTCGACCGTCGCCTCGCCGGCGCTATAGCCGTTCACAAACGACAGCGTGCCGTCGGATCCCTCGGGGTAGACCACGACCACATCCAGCCCGCCCTTGCCGTTATCGGTCACCTTGACCGTAATGCCGAAGCGCGACACGGCCGCCGTCACGCCCGCGGGCAGCCGGTCCGTGCCGTCCTCGGATACGGTATAGGGAATGACCCAGGAGCCGTCGGCGGCCCTGGTGGCGATGCCGTCCGCCACCATCCGCTCGAGAGCGTCGGTGGTGTAGGCGATGGGCGAGAACGCAAGCCCCGCGGCCTCGCCGTCGCCGGAGGCCCGGTTGGACGCGGTCGCGACCACGTCGCCCCGGGCATCGCGGACGGAGAACGAGAACTCGCCCGCCGCCGCGGCGCGGCCCGTCAGCGTCTTGGTGGCGTTAATTGCCGCGTTGCCCTCGCCGCCGAGCGTTCCGGTGGCCTCGTAGGAGTTCTGGAACGCGACCGTCACGGGCGCGGGCGCCGCCATGGCGTCATCTGCCGTGGAGACCTCGCTGCGGGCGACCTCGACACCGTCCTTGGCAACTGTGGTCGTGACCGTAAGCTTGCCCGTCGTGGTGTCATAGCCGGGCGCGATGGTCACCGTGCGCGGCACGGTGTCGTTGGTGTAGCCCTCGCCGCCGAGCTTGGTCTCGGTGACGGTGAAGCTGTAGGTCTTGCCCGCGTCGGCGTCGGTAAACTTCACGTCGCTGCCCGCAGCACCGCCGATGAGGTCGACCAGGCCGGCCGCACCGTCATCGGCCGCGGCCACGGCGTAGGCGTCCTTGCCGGTCTTGAGGCCGAGCTTGGCGGCCGTCTCGGCGTCCGCGGTCACGGTGAAGGCGAACTGCCCCGCCTCCATGGCGCGGCCGGAGAGCGTCTTGGACAGGCGCACTCCCGCGCGGGCCGAGTAGTCGAGCTCGGTCGTGTAGGTGTTGACGAAGTCGCCGCCGCCCGCCTCCGCAATCGCGGGCGTCGAGGCCGTGAGGTTGCCGGAGCCGTCGTCGGTCACGGTCACCGTCATCGTGGCGACGTGGCCGTCGTAGGCCACGCCGGCGATGGCAGAGCCGTCAACGGGCCTGACCTCGCGCACCGTGTAGGTGAAGGTCTTGGCGCGCACGCGCTTGCCGCCGACCTCGGCGAACCCGGCGTCCTTGATGTCATCGAGCGTATAGCGGATGGAGCCGAAGTCGAAGGCGACCCTATCGCCCGCCTTGGTGCCGGCGGCGGCCGTCACGCTGACGGTCTTGGAGCCGTCGGCAGAGCCCTCGGGCATGGGGGCGCCGCTCTCGCCCGTAAGCGTGAACTGGAAGCCGTCGCCCTCCGCCCAGTCGCGGCCCTCGAGCGTCTTGGTGAAGAGTCCCGCGGTAGAGACGTCCCTGCCCTCGGTGGCCGTTCCGTACGTGTTGGTGAACGCGACGGTCGCGCCGTCCTCGGTCACGGCACCCTCGGCCTTGGAGCCGTCGGCCCCGTTGACCGCAGTCGTGTAGCCCTCGGCGGCATCCTCGGTCACGGTATAGTGCGCGCCCACGGGTAGGCCGGAGATGATCTTCTCCCCGCCATCCTTAAGCGTGAAGTTCGCCTTGCCGTCCGCGAACGTCACGGCGTGCTCGCCCTTGCCGAAGGTGCCGGAGACGGGCTCGCCGTCCCCGTCGGCCAGCGCGACCGTGAAGCCGAACTCGCGCTGGCTGTCGCCGCCGACGACCGTCTTCTTGACGGTGAGGTTGCCCCCGCGGGGCACGCTGTTGTGGGTCGTGTTGGTCTGCGACTCGTTCTCGCCCACCTTGACCGTTGCGGTGTTGGCGATGTCGTCGACCACGGCGGCTTCGGCGGAGACCTTCACGTCGAAGCTGAGCGTGCCCGTGGCGCCCGCAGCCTGCTCGCCGAGCGACCAGGTAAGGGTGCGCGTCGCGGCGTCGTAGGCGGCACCGTCGGCAGAACCCTCAACATAGTTAACGCCCTTGGGCAGGACATCGGTCACCGTCACGTCGGCCGCCTGCGCGGCGCCCCTGTCGTCGACGCCGTTATTGGCCCAGCCGATGGTATAGGTGAGGGTATCGCCCACGCCCACCGGTTTGCCATCCACATCGACCTTGGCGCCCGAGGCGTCCGCCTTGGTGACGGTCTTGGTGTTGTCGTGCGGCGTGAAGGTGTTGGTGAAAGTCTTCTTGCCCCGCTCGTTGGAGATCTCGGCCTTAAGGCCGGCGCCAGTCTGAGTCACCGTGATGTCGAAGGTGTAGGCGTGCGCATCGTCCTCAATCAGGACATCGCCGCTTGCTTTCTCGGTCACGGTCGCGTGGTAGGTGCCCAGATTGGTGAAGCTGAGCTCGCCAAAGGAAACCTTGCCGTCCTTGCCATTCTTCGCCTCGATTGGGTAGCCCTCGAGAACATTGCCCGCACCGTCGGTGAGGGAGAGCTCAAAGACGAACTCCCCCTCCTGGAGGCCGGGCTTGCGGCCGCCCGCGAGCACCTTGGTGAGCTCGGGGACGGACGCCGTGGCGGGGGCGGGGTCGAAGGTGTTGGTGAAGGCGGCGAAGGAGACCTGGTCTGCCGCGATGGAGCCCTCGGCCTTGGAGCCCTCGGCTCCGTTCACCGCAGCCTTGTAGCCAGCGGCGGCGCGCTCGGTCACCGTGTAGGCAGTTCCCGCGGGCAGCCCCGTGATCCTCGCCGTCTGGCCATCTTTGAGCTTGAGGGTCGCCTTGCCGTCCTCGAACGTCGCGTCACCGTAGGTGCCGGACACTTTGCGGCCCATGGCATCGGTGGCCTCAACCACAAACTTAAATATCTTGTCCGCGTCGACCGCCAGGCCCTCGCGCGCCACGACGGTCTTGGAGACGTCGAGCTCGCCCGTCTGCACAGTGTTGGTCACGGTGAAGCCGTCCTTGGCGTCGCCGGTGACCTTAGAGCTGTAGCCCTCGACGGGCACCTCGGCCACGGCGTAGTCGATCACGGCGCCGGACTTGGAGTACTTGGCCAGGCCCTCGAAGGAGCCCTTCCAGTTATTGGACTTTGACAGCTCGATCGACTGGCCGGCGTCCTCGCCGTCGGCGAGCAGGCGCACGGTGGCCTTCTTGGCCGCCGGGCCGACCCACTTCTTCTCGACGGGCACCGAGACCTTGGCCGTGGAGTTGTTGGTCACGGTGAAGCCGCGCCCGGCGTCGCCGGCGACCTTCGAGCTGTAGCCCTCGACGGCGTCCTCGGCCACGGTGTAGGCGACCTCGGAGCCGGACTTCGAGTACTTGGCCAGGTCCTTGAAGGAGCCCTTCCAGTTATTGGACTCGCTGAGCTCGATCGACTTGCCGGTGTCCTTTCCGTCGGCGAGCAGGCGCACGGTGGCCTTGGCGGCCGCCGGGCCGACCCACTTCTTCTCGACGGGCACCGAGACCTTGGCCGTGGAGTTGTTGGTCACGGTGAAGCCGCGCCCGGCGTCGCCGGCGACCTTCGAGCTGTAGCCCTCGACGGCGTCCTCGGCCACCTTGTACTTGATCACGGCGCCGGAGGCATCGTACTTCGGCAGGTTAGAGAAGACGCCCTTCCAGTCGTCAGACTCGCTCAGGGTGATCGAATCGATGACGGTATCGCCGTTCTTGAGATTTACTTTGACCTTATTAGGATGGGGAATCCTGGGGTTCTCCCAGACCTTTTTGATGGGAATGTCGATGTTCTCGGACTTGCCGATGATGACACCGCCGTTGGCGCCGATGCCGCCTCCCCGCTCGGCCGTATTGCCAGAGATCGTCAGCGACGTCTGACCGCGGCCGAGGTTATACACATCCTCGCTCATCACAGATTTAAGCGCGACGTTCGGCGTGGCGTCGGTAAAGGACAGGGGCTCGCCGTTGCCACCGTCGGGCGAGAATCGCGGGATTTCGGTGTTTGTTTTCGCATAAGTGCCTTCGGGGTTAAACAGCCCACCGTCTCTGTACCAGCTGACCTTTCCGCCGCCCGGAGCGCGGTTGGCCAAGGTCAGTTTGTATTTGGCGTCTTTGAAGCCGGTGAAGACGAGGTCGTCTCCCGCCTCATCGGCCGAGTTCCTGGCGATCAGGCCACCGTTCTGGACGTAGACCTTGGCATCTCCGGTCGGGCAGAACCACATGCCGCCGCCCTGCTTTTTCGCATGGTTATCAACAACGAGAGCGTTTTCGATATGGAGCGTGCTATAGACGAGATACTCGTTGCCTTCGCTATATACGCCGCCACCCATATTCCGAGCAGCATTGTCCTTGATCTCGCCCGCACTGAGGATGACGTCATCTGAATAGGTATAGACACCTCCGCCGGCGGAAGCGGAGTTACCCGATACGGAGCCACCTTTCATAGTGAAAGCGGTACGGTCCCTACCACCCTGCTGCAGGCCGCGATCGACCACGCACACTCCGCCGCCTTTGCCATCAGAATACGCAATATTGTCCTCGATCTTGCCGCCCTTGAGGGTAAACTCAGCATTCCCTTCGACGTGCACTGCGCCGGAGGGAGTTCGATTCCCAAGCTTATAGCCTCTGTTGCGCACAAGCTGACCACCGGTCATCTCAAAGGAGGCTCTCTGGTTACGAGCCTCGCTGTACATGACCACCGCGCCGCCCTGATAGCCGGCGTTATCCTCGATACTGCCGTTACTCATCTCAAGGTGGGCATCGCCCATCAGCATGATGCCGGTAGACGAAAGGTAGTTACCATCGCCGTCCGTGGAGAAAGACACGTGATTCTTACGGATAACGCCGCCCTTCATGACAACATGAGCGCCGTCCTTCGCGTGGACAGCGCCGCAATACGCGTCCTTAAGTTCGCACTGCTCGATAACGCCGCCCGTCATGGTAAGCGAAGCCTTGTCTCCCGACGCGTCGACAACACCAGTATTGACGGTGCTCGCAGCGCCGTCGCACACAACGGCCTCGTCAGAGAGCACAACTGCTCCCTTGCTAGAAATAATGGCGCCCTTGTTGTAGCGACCACTCAGGGACACTTTCCCCGACAGCTCGAGGGATGCCCCCTCGGCAACATTGACCAGTACGGAGAAGCCGCTTTTCTTTGCCAAGATGGCATAGGGCTCATCCGACGTGATCTTAATCATCTTCCCGACAGGAATCGTGAGCGTGGAGTCAAGCTTCACGTGCTTTTTCAGGGTGATGACGGTTTCCTCGCCATCGGGGGCCTCGTTGACCAGCTCCTGAAGGGTCTTGGTGCTGTCATCGCTCACGGTACCGCCGACGCCGTCATCGATGGACTCGCGCGTGTAGACGATATCGACGCCAGAGGACGGGAGGTTCCCCGAGCCTTTGATGTCGTCCCTGCTGTTTTCGATTGTGATCTTCTGAACCGTGCTGTCGTCAAACATACCCAAGGGTATTTTGGTGAGGCCGCGCCCGATCGTCACATCCCTCACGCCACCTACGCCCGAGAAGGCCGCCGTGCCAACGGAAGTCACGGAATCCGGAATGGAAAGCTGCTCCGGCAACGTGCCGTAATAGAAGGCGTAGTTGCCAATTGTCTCAAGTGTCCTGGGAAGCTGGACGGCGACGTTGCTCTGGATAAAGGCCCACTCACCGATACTCTTCAGGCTGTCGCAAAGCCCCACGATCTTAACCGGTGTGTAGCAGAACGCATTGTCCGGAATGTTCTGAAGCGAGGACAGGTCCACGGACGCCCGCAGATTTCCGCACTCGCGAAAAGCCGCGCTGCCCATCTTTGTCACTTTGCTCAGGTCGGGCACGCTCACCAGGCTGGCGCACCCCCGGAAAGCAGAGGATCCGATGCTCTTCAATGTGCCCGGGAAATCGATGCCAGTTAAACTCGAGCAATTCTGAAACGCCCCATCCCCGATGGACTCGATTTCGCTCAGCGCGGTGACGGACGTTAGAGAGGTGCATCCGTCAAACATGTACGAGGGGATCTTGGTAACCGAAGCGGGCAACGACACACTTGTCAGAGACGTGCAGTCTTGGAACACGCCCACTATGGTGTCGTCGAAGGCGACATCTTTTGGAAACTCGATGCTTGTGAGGGCCGTAGCTCCTCTGAAGGCGCCCGTGCCCGAAATCATTTTGAGGGTGGAGGGGAGATCGATCTCCGAAAGGCTGCTGCAGCCATTGACCATCGAGTTGGCGCTAATCTCCTCGACGCCCTCATCGAAATAGAGCCTTTCGAGCGAGCTGGAGTTTTGCAGCGGGCAATCGAAGTTCTTGATAGAGCCAGGGATATGGAGCTCCTTGAGCTTTGCGAACTTCCTGAAATGGAATCCTCCTCCGGACATTTTTTCGAGCGTGTCGGGGAGCGTCAGCTGCTCAACGTTCTTGGCCACGATATCAGACGAGAAACGAAATTCGGTGACTTTGTAGGTCTGGCCACCATGCTCGATGGAGCCGGGCACACTCACCGCGGTCACACTGTCGTCAGCAACAATACCTTTGATTTCCGCCGTGCCCATATCCGTGGTCTCGCACGAATAGGTCACGCCGTCCTGGGTGATCTCAAACCCCTCCGCAGTATACGCAGTCCGCGATTCCGTGGCCGCATATGCGACACCGGCCGTCGCGCCAACGGATAAACATCCGAAGCCGAGAACCAGCGCAAGGCAGAGAGCAGCGACTCTCTGCCCCCCCCCCGCCGAAAACTTTCCTCTCCAATTCCCTTCTCCCCCTCTGGTGTCGCCCTCTCTTCCCAAGAGCGATCTATTGATTAGGACAGTTTAAAGACAACATTATGCCCAAAGAGATCCATCATGGAGATAATCCACGTCTTCGCCCGAAATGATAATTAATTGGCAGGATTAATTGGCGAACAACTGAACGAAGAGCAATCTACTAATGGCACATAAATGGCGGCGTCAACACCCGAAGTGCATAGTCTCCGATCCCCAGACAGCACCATCGAGCGCCACAAGGCACAGGATTGATTTGTTCAGATTCACATGCCTGTACGGGTGTTTTCCTAGCCCCGTCCCAAAATGACTACTTTTCTAGATGCGGCCGAGGTCATAGGCTTGTGCGGCTGACTCGCCGGCACAGATGAGGTTGGTTGTGGCTTCTTGCGAATCGAGTGCCCGCTCCAGGTCCATGGGCTTGCGGCAGATCGGCAAAACCAAGTCAATACCCTGCTCATACACCGCATCCAGGTTGTCAGCGCGACCGCCCACGACGGCGACCACCGGCTTGCTATAGCGCTTGGCACGGCGGGCCACACCCACCGGCGCCTTACCGGCGGCGGACTGCTCATCCATATTGCCCTCGCCTGTAATGACCAGGTCGACATCGCGTACACGCTCGTCAAACCCCACGAGATCGAGCACCGTCTCCACGCCCGAGCGCAACTCGGCACCGAGCGCCAGCAGCGCGGCACCTAGGCCGCCGGCGGCACCTGCGCCGGGCACGCCGAGCACCGAGCCAAATGTCCGTGCGCCCTCGGGTGCGCGCAACAATCCCTGGACTCGAGCTCCGGCAATCGCAGCGTCGAGCAAGCGGCCGTAGCCGACCATCCAGCTGTCGCACCTGCTCAGCGCCTCGGCATCATCAGCCGGCAGACCCTTCTGTCCGCCGAACACCGCAAGCGCGCCGCGACGCCCCACGAGTGGGTTCTCGACATCCGAAAGCACAACGATACGAGCGCCATCCAAAGCCTGCAGCGCGGGCGCCAAATCAACGCTCGCCACCCGCTCAAGGCCTGCAAGACCGGGGGCGACATCGCATCCCTGATCATCGACCACACGCGCGCCCAGCGCCTGCAGCATGCCGGCGCCACCGTCGTTGGTGGCACTGCCGCCCAGACCAATATAGATAGTCTTTGCCCCAGCACGGACTGCGCGAAGCATGAGCTCGCCCACGCCATAGGTTGTAGCAACCAGCGCCGACGACTCCGTGCAAGGCGAATACCCAATGCCGGCCGCCTCGGCCATCTCGATGACCGCGGACTCGCGCTCGACATCAACCAGCATCCGGGCAGACGTGCGCTTGCCCAGGGGACCTGCCACCTCGCAGGTCACAATCTCACCGCCGCACGCGGCAACGGCATCGAGCGTTCCCTCGCCACCATCTGCCAGCGGCAAAGCGTTCAGCTCGGCATCGGGCCAAACGCGGCGCACGCCTTCGGCAACCGCCGCCTCCGCCTGCGCGCTCGAAACGCTGCCCTTAAAGGAGTCGATCGCCAACAGCACACGGCGGGGTCGGCGGCACGCAGGACCAAAGTCAACCGCCGTGTCAGTATCCTCACCGACACCTGCAAGTGCTGCGGCGTGAGCGGCGTGTGCTTCAAGATCGGCCCCACAACCGCAGCCAGCACCATCGGTGCCACGCAGCCTACTAAAATAGCTGCTCAACACCTCACGACACTCGTCTGCCAGCACGCCGGCGGTCACGTTAAACCGATGATTCAGGCGCGAATCGGCATTCAGGTCATACAGCGAACCCAGAGCGCCCGCCTTGGCATCAGCCGCGCCATACACGCAGCGTCCTACGCGCGCGTTAACCATAAGCCCCGCACACATGCAGCAGGGCTCGAGCGTCACGTAGACCGTACAGTCGGAAAGGCGCCAGCGACCGAGCGACCGAGCGGCAGCGCACAGGGCCGCGAACTCTGCATGCGCCGAAGGGTCCTGATCGAGCTCACGACGATTATGCGCCCGCGCGACAATCTCACCCGCGCGCACCACCACAGCGCCAATGGGCACCTCGCCCACCGCCGCGGCGGCGCGCGCCTCCGCCAACGCCTCGCGCATGAACTTCTCGTCGATTTCGGTGATCGTCATCGTTCGCCTTCCCTGTTGCAAATTCAAAACGATGCTATCATTACGACTCACGGAGAGATGGCAGAGCGGTTGAATGCGGCGGTCTTGAAAACCGTTGAGCGCGAGAGCGTTCCGGGGGTTCGAATCCCCCTCTCTCCGCCACTTTTAGTGATGCACCGGCGTCATGGTCCGCTCGAACAGCGCATCGACCACGTCGGCCATCTCGGGTCGACGCTCAAGATCGTGGCCCGATTCCCACCATATCGTGAAAAGTCGAATAATACCGCCGGCGACGAACTCAGACGTCGTCTCAAGCGACACGGGGGCCAGGGCATCCTCGGCAAGCACGTTCATCACACGCTCGCGGATGGAGCGGGCAATGCGGTCGCAAATAACGTTGGTCAACATGCCCGACATGCTGCTAGCCAAAATGTTATCCATGAGCTGCTCGTGCGCCAGAATCAAATCCATGGCATCGTCCAAAATCGCGTGTCGAAGCGCGCGCACGTCCTCGGCAGACACTGCGCCGGCCTCATCGGGCTGTTTTTGCGGCAAGCCCGACATGAGCTCATCGATATAAAAGGCAAAGTAATCGTTCTTGTCGCGAAAGTGCTTGTAGAACGTCGTGCGGCGAATCATGGCGCGGTCGCACAGCATGGCAACCGTCAGGTCCTCAAAACGATGCTCCTCGAGAAGCTCGGTAAAGGCATCGAACAGGGCGCGGTAGGTTTTCTTGATGCGAAGGTCCACTGGTATCGCCATCCTCAGGGCAAAGACAACACTCGTCAATCTGTCGCATATCTTACACCTGTACCTCGCGCGCTTTGCCCCGGTGCCAACCCCACCGAAAACATAACGCTTACCGGAAAGTTCGGCACGGCAAAACGTTGCGGGTATACTAGTAGCGTTATACCAACGGCAGCTGGCGCATGCCGCCGCGGCCATTCGAAACGGAGACATCATGATTACCGTCATCATCGGCATCGTTGTTGTCATTGTGATTGTCTGCGCCATCGCCGGCATCTACAACAACATGGTCACCAAGCGTAACCGCATCGATAACGCCTGGCAGAACATCGATACGCAGCTGCAGCGCCGCAACGACCTGATCCCCAACCTGGTCGAGACCGTCAAGGGCTACGCCAAGCACGAGCAGGAGACGCTCTCCGCCGTGATCAGCGCGCGTAACACCGCCGTCAAGGCCACTACGCCCGAGGCCAAGATGGAAGCCGACAACGTGCTGACCGGTGCGCTGCGCCAGCTCTTTGCCGTAGCCGAGGCCTATCCCGATCTTAAGGCAAACACCAACTTTACGCAGCTGCAGGCATCACTCGAGGATACCGAGAACAAGATTAGCTATGCACGCCAGAGCTACAACGATTGCGTGCTCAGCTACAACAACGCCATTCAGACGTTCCCGGCTGTCATCTTTGCCGGCATCTTCCAGTTTAAGGAACGCCAGGGCTTCGAGGCCGCCGAAGCAGCCCGCCAGGCCCCGACCGTCAAGTTCTAGTAGTTTGGCAGCGCATCCTAAATCGGCTATATGCATAAACCGCCCCGTCGAACGCATACTTCGACGGGGCGGTTTCCTTTTTCGCGAAGGTCCCCCTCTAAGCGCCGTGCATTTTTAGGAGTATTCAACATAACCAAGGGCTTCGGGCGCTACGATAAATGCCAAAGACCGCGAATATCCCTGCAAATCAAACGCTGTCAGCCCATAACCCCGCCCATCATTCGTAGAAAACATCGAGAAATCCCGATTTTTTGCCCGAGGTCGGTATGCAGGGGCCTTCGATTGCAGAATACTCGCAAAAATGCACGTCGCCATCACCCCCACATGGCGCGAACCAAAACAAAAGCGCGGCCTAAAAGGCCGCGCGCCATCTTTAATTCAGATCTATATTGCCCGTAACGGCAGCGCCGAGGTAACGCAGGCCCGAGGGCAACCTTCCTTTCCGGCGCACTCCGCAGGACGAAAGAACCTCCGCCGCACGAAGTGCGCAGCGGAGGTTCTTTCATGTCCGAGGACGCGCCGGAAAGGAAGGTTGCCCTCGGGCCGAACAGCTATGGCAGCTTACGCGACGGTGTAAACCCAGTCGTGCTTATCCTCGACAGCACCAGACTGGATGCCGGTCAGGGTCTCGCGGAGCTTCTTCATCACGGGGCCAATCTCGGTGTAGCCAGCCGAGAAGGTCACGGTCTCATCGGCACCATAGACCTTGTTGTCGATCTCGCCCACCGGGGAAATGACGGCAGCGGTGCCGCACAGACCGCACTCAACGAAGGTGCCGGCCTTGACCTCGGCCCACTCGACGAGACGCTGATCGACGGTCATGCCCAGATCCTCGGCGACCTGAACAAGCGAACGGCGGGTGATAGAGGGCAGGATGGAGTCGGTGTGCGACTGCGGAACGACGAGGGTGCCATCCTCCTTCACGAACAGGACGTTCGCGCCGCCGGTCTCCTCGACATAGGTGCGGGACTCGGAGTCGAGATACAGGTTCTCGGCATAGCCCTCGCGATGGGCCTCCATCGTGGGCTTGAGGGACATGGCGTAGTTCAGGCCAGCCTTGATGTTGCCGGTGCCGTGCGGTGCCGCACGGTCATACTCGGAAACGCGCAGCTTGACGGGCTTAAGGCCACCCTTAAAGTACGGACCGACCGGGGTCACGAGAATGCGGAACGTGTACTCAGGAGCGGGAGCCACGCCGATCACGTCACCGGAGCCGATCATAAACGGACGCACGTACAGGGTCGCGCCGGAACCGAAGGGCGGAACCCAGGCGGCGTTGGCAGAAACGACCTGCTTGACAGCCTCGACGAACTTGTCCTTGGGGAACGGGGGCATCTCGAGACGCTGGGCGGAGTTATACATGCGCTCGGCGTTCATGTCGGGACGGAAGCAGACGATGCTGCCGTCCTCGGCGGTGTAGGCCTTCAGGCCCTCAAAGACCTCCTGGCAGTAATGGAAGATGCCACCGCACTCGGAGACATGCAGGGTGTGGTCGGTGGTCAGGCCGCCCTCGTCCCACTCGCCATCCTTCCAATGAGCCTCGTAGCTGTAATCGGTCTTCATGTAGCCAAAGCCGAGGCTACCCCAATCGATATCCTTCTTCTCGACAGTCATGTGTCGCTCCTTACATACACAGTTGCACACTCGCGAACCCGCACGCAAGGACCGAGGCCGGCCGCGTCGCAACGTCGCACGTCCGGAGCGTAGAGCCGGACAGGACACGCGAACAGCATCAAAGCCAATGGCATGTCGATTCGCATGCACGAGATTGTACTCCGCACGCGCGTCGGATAAAACGTTTTTCTTTAACTAACTAAAGTATTTTCATTTGACCGAAGCAAAAAGGCCCGTCACCGTAAGCGGTGACGGGCCTCAACGGCACGGTTTGCGCGCCGGCTCGATCTACGCGTTCTTTTTGCCCAGCTTAGCCTTAACCAGACCGACCACGGTCGGGATAATCGACACGGCAACGATGCCAACGATTAGCAGCTCAAAGTGCTCCTGCACAAAGGGAATGCCGCCAAAGAAGTAGCCCAGCAGCGTAAAGACCGTCGACCAGGTAATGCCGCCCAGCACGTTAAAGATGACAAAGTTGCGCCAGTGCATGCCGCCCATGCCAGCGATGAAGGGCACAAAGGTGCGGATAAACGGAAAGAAGCGGCCCAGGAAGATGGCCAGGTGGCCCCACTTGTCCAAGAAGTCCTCGGACTTTTTGATGCGCTCGGGCGTCATGGCCTTGACCTTGCCCGAGGCAATGATCTTTTTGCCAAAGAAATGGCCGATCATAAAGTTGCACTGATCGCCCAAAATGGCAGCGGCCCATGCGGTGGCCAGAAGCGCCACAATGTTAAAGCCGCCGTTGTGGGCGAAGAAACCCGAGGCGAACAGCAGCGAATCACCGGGAAGGAACGGGAAGAACACCACGCCCGTCTCGATAAAGATGATCAGGAACACGCAGCCGTAGGCCATAAGCGGGCCGGCGGCGATCCAGCTGGCGATCGCGGTGCGCGGGTCCTTAAGCAGCTCGGCGATAAAATTGATGAAACCCATGAAGTAAAACCTCTCAGTTGTGGGCGCGGATACGTCCAAGTTGACCAGTATACGGTTGCGGCGCCCCCTCGTGCGCAACCCCACAAAAGCATGACTCCATTACCAGCAAGTTTGCATAACTGACACCTGTCGTGCAAAGCTGCCAAGATTGTTCTACCTAATCCCTAGCGAATCGCTATACTTTATTGAATCGCATTGCCATGGCGCTAAGGGAGGGCGGCCGGTGAGCTTTATCAATACCATTCGCGAGGACATCAAGACCGTCCAAGCGCAGGACCCCGCCGCGCAAAACGGTCTGGTCATTTTCCTTTCCTATCCTGGCCTGCACGCCAAGTGGAACCACGTGCCCGAGCACTGGCTGTGGGAGCACGGTCATCGCTCGCTCGCCCGTGTGCTCTCGCAAATCACCCGCCACATCACCGGCGTCGAGATTCATCCCGCTGCACAGATCGGCAAACATTTCTTTATCGACCACGCCATGGGCGTCGTCATCGGCGAGACCACCATTGTGGGCGACAGCTGCGTGCTCTATCAGGGCGTCACGCTCGGCGGTACCGGCAACGAGACCGGTAAGCGCCACCCCACCCTGGGCAACAACGTCACTGTGGGCACAGGCGCCAAGGTGCTCGGCAACATCCGCATCGGCAACAACGTCAAGATCGGCGGCAACTCGGTCGTCGTCAAAGACGTACCCGATAACTGTACCGTCGTGGGCGTGCCCGGGCGCATCATCAAGCGCAACGGCTGCCGCGTGTTCGAGGAGAGCTTTGACGCCAAGCAGCATCGCGAGTACATGCCCGATGACGCCGCCGAGCAGAGCGCCCTCAACCGCCAGGGCATTACCGAGAATGCCCGCCGCGTCAAGGAACTCGAGCGAGAGGTGGCCGAGCTCAAGGCCCTCGTCGCCAAGCTCGTGGACGAGCACTAGGAACGCGAGCGGCACAAAACAACATCGGCACCGACGCAAAAGGCGCGCCAGGGAATCCATCCCCGGCGCGCCTTTCTTTTTGATGTGACATGCGGGACTGTCCCTTTGTCACACTATGCGAACTGACTCAGATAGAGGTCGGCGTAAGCACCCTCGGCAGCCAGCAGTTCCTTATGCGTGCCTTGCTCGATAATGTTGCCATGATCCATGACCAGAATCAGGTCGGCATCCACGATCGTCGACAGGCGATGCGCGATCACAAAGCTCGTGCGCCCGCGCATGAGCGCGTCCATGGCGCGGCCGATAGCAAGCTCGGTGCGCGTGTCCACACTTGAGGTCGCCTCGTCCAGGATGAGAATCGCCGGGTTGTTGAGCAGCACGCGTGCGATGGTTAGCAGCTGACGCTGGCCCTGGCTGATGCTTTCGGCATCGTTGGCTACGCGCGTGTCGTAGCCCTGAGGCATGGTGCGCACAAAGAAGTCGACCTGGGCGGCGCGAGCGGCCGCAACAATCTCCTCGCGCGTTGCCTCGGGGCAGCCGTAGGCGATGTTCTCGGCAATCGTGCCGTCGAACAGCCAGGCGTCCTGTAGCACCATGCCAAACTGCTGTCGCAGCTCGCCGCGATCCATGCGGCTCGTATCCACGCCGTCGAGCGTAATACGCCCGCCGTCAATCTCGTAGAAGCGCATGAGCAGGTTGATGAGCGTCGTCTTGCCTGCGCCCGTGGTTCCCACCACGGCAATCTTCTGGCCCGGCTCGGCGGTAAACGACACGTCGCGCATGAGCGGCTTGTCGGGCGCATAGCCAAAGCGCACGTGCTCAAAAGCGACGCGGCCCTCAATGCGACCCGGCAGCTTGGCGGCCTCATCCGGCAGCGGATCGGCCTCCATCTCGGGCTCATCAAGCAGGTCGAACACGCGCTCCGCACTCGCCAGCGCGCTCTGCAGCGAGTTAAAAGTGAAAGACAGCTGCGTCATGGGTTCGGACGCCTCGTAGATAAACTGGAAGAACGCCTGGAACACGCCGACGGTCATGTGACCGGCGACCAGCATGCTGCAGCCCACGAGCGCAATCACAATCTGCGCCAAACGGCCGATAAAGCGAACCGCGGGTCCGACGGCGTTGATCATAAAGTCGGCCTTGGTGCTCACGCGCGCCAGCTCGCCCGAGGCCTCGTGCACCTCGGCAGAGCTCTGGTGCTCGCGGTTGAATGCGCGAATCACCAAACGGCCCGAATAGCCTTCCTCGACCGCGCTCGTGATTTTGGACACCCACTCCTGACGCTCGCCCGTCACATCATGCGTACGGCGCGAAACCACCTTGGTCACCAGCAGCGACAACGCCGTAAAGAACAAAAAGACTAGCGTAAGCGGCACGCTAAACACGAACATCACGCCCACGGCGCCCACCACGGTGCCGACCGACACAAGCAGCTGCAGCAATCCGCGCTGCATGCTCTCGGACATCTTGTCCAAGTCGTTGGTCGCACGGCTGACGACCTCACCGGGACGATGCGCGTCAAAGAAGGCAAGCGGCAGACGGTTGAGCTTTTGTGCGATGCGGTTGCGTAGACGCAGGTTGAGGCGTTCGGCCACGCTCGACATCAAAAAGCTCTGGAGCGCATAGAACGAGGCAGCGGCAGTCCAGATCATAAAGTAGACGAAGATGGTCTTGCCGCAGTTCTCCCAGGTGATGTTGAAGGTGGTTCCGTTGGCAAACGCCACCTGAATGTGGCCCCACAGCTCATCGATCACGCGGGCGCTATATGCCGGCGCGGCGGTGTTAAAGATGACATAGAACACAATGCTCGCGAACACGATATAGAAGCGCCAATGGTCGCCGACGGCCTCGCTCCACAGGCGGCGCACCGTCGCCCAGGTATCCCGGGGCGTCTCGTCCTCTTCTTCGTCGTCCACGTCGCGCATACGCTCTGCCTCGGCGCGGGCACGCTCGTCCTCGGCACGCTCGTTTTCCTCGTAGAGCGCTTGGCGGCGAGCCTCGCGCTCGACTGCAGCCTTGGCGGCGTCATCCAGCTCGGTCGACGCGGCAGCCGTTTCCTCAACCAGCCCCGCGGCAACGGCGTCATCAACGCCGCCCTGCTTCTCGAGCTCCTCGGTCATGCTACTCACCTCCCTTCATCTGCGATTCCGCGATGGCGCGGTACACCTCGCAGGTTTCCATAAGCTCGCCATGCGTGCCCAGGCCCACGACCTCGCCATCCTTGAGCACCACGATCTGATCGGCATGCAAAATAGTCGAGATGCGCTGGGCGATGATGAGCACCGCGGCATCGCACGTCTCGTCCTGCAGCGCATGGCGCAGTGCCGCATCGGTCTTAAAGTCCAGGGCCGAAAAACTGTCGTCGAAGATATACAGGTCGGCGCGCTTCATGAGTGCGCGGGCGATTGCCAAACGCTGGCGCTGGCCGCCCGAAAAGTTCGTACCGCCCTGCGCCACCGGAGTGTCGAGCCCCTGCGGTTGATCGAGTACAAAGGTGCTCTGGGCAACCTGGAGCGCATGGAGCATGTCAGCCTCGGTCGCACCCTCGTTACCAAAGCGCAGGTTGCTCGCCACGGTACCCGAGAACAGCCATGCCTTCTGCGGCACATAGGCGATACGCCCGCGGATGTCGTCTTGCGAAAGGTCGCGCAGGTCGACGCCGTTCAGGCGAATGGCGCCCTTCGTGGCATCGTGGAAGCGAAGCAAGAGCTTGGCCACCGTTGACTTGCCCGAGCCCGTTGAGCCCACGATCGCGGTCGTCTGTCCACGGCGGCAGGCAAAACTCAGGTTGCACAGGGTGTCCTCGTCGGCATCGTCAAAACGGAACGACATGTGGTCGAACACGGCCACCGCGTCGGCGCCGTCTGCGGACTCAGGCGCCCCGTCGCCCAGCGTAGCCTTGCCGTCCACAATGCTCGGCTCGATTTCGAGCACCTGCTGCGCACGGTTGAGGCACGCCGCGGCGCGCGGAAGCGTCAGCACCACCATCTGCGCCATCATCACAAAGAACAGGATCAGAATCGCGTACTCCAGCACGGCCGAGATGCTGCCGATTTGCATGGCATGGACGCCCACGCGGTTGCCGCCCACCCACAGCACCGCCACCTCGGCGATGTTCATCAGAAAGAAGCTGGAGCTATCGAGGCCCACAAACAGGTGGTTGACCTTGATGGCGTTGGCCGCGTAATCGCTAAACACCTCGTCCAGGCGCTGCTCCTCGTGGCGCTCCTTGTTAAATGCGCGGATGACGCGCACGCCCACGATGTTCTCGCGCAGCACCACGTTCATGCGGTCGATAAAGCTCTGCAGGCGCATAAAGATCGGCGCGGCGTTGGCAACGGTAAAGACCGCCGCCACCAGCACGATCGCAACGACCACGCCCAGCAGCGTGCCCATGGCAGGATCGATAAACCAGGCAAAGATGATGCCCGCCACGGCCAAGAACGGTACCGGCAGCACCAGCTGAATCGTCTGCAGGATCGCTTGCTGGATCACGTTGATGTCGTTGAGCGAGCGCGTGATCATCGAACCCGTGCCAAAGCGCTCAAAGTCGCTGGCGGACAGCTCGAGCGACTTATCGTAGACGGCGTTGCGGATGTCGCAGGCCACATTGGCCGCCAGACGGGCCGAAAGATAACAGCCCAGCACCGCACCACCGCTGGCCATGCCGGTCGCGATGAGCATGTACAGACCGTTGCGCAAGATGTAATCGACGTCGCCCGTCGTGATGCCCGTGTTGACCATGTTCGCCAACATCGTGGGCACGAGCAGCGTACCGACGTTGTCGACTAGCAGCACCAGCAGCGTCACCGCGATCAGACCGCGGTACGGCCTCATAAACCTCATTAAGAGTCGCATGTCTCCCCCTCGCCCTTATCGTCAGCCTCGTTCTCGGCGGCCACTTGCCGTTTAAATGCCTCGCACTCTTCGTTAAGAACATGGGAGAACTTACCGACCAAGCGCATGATCTCGCGCTGTTCCCACGGCTCGAGCGCCTCGAATGCCTGTTGCTCGGCCTTTTGCGCCGGCAACGCGTAGCGCTTGGCAAACTGCATACCTTCTGCGGTCAGTCGCACAACCTTGTTCTTACGACTGCCCTCGGCAAACTCCAACGTCGCAAGCCCTCGTGCCCTAAGCGTCTTGATTCCGAATTGATGGTCTGCTTGCTATAGAACCATTCACTCGTCAGCCGACTCACGGCGATGCTGCCGTCCGCCGTGCTGGTGTCGACGAGCATCCAATAGGCGCAATCCGAAAGACCGCAGGTGCGCGAGAACTCCGAATAGATATGGTCGAGTCCATTGAGCATCCGGTCGAAATCGACCAGCGTAACCGCACTATTCATCTATCCCACCGGTGGCGCGCGCAGACGTGGTGTAAGAGCGTCCCGAGGTCCGTCGCTGCAAGT
>NZ_QRXX01000001.1:425059-504336 GCF_003462695.1 Collinsella sp. AF16-8 | reverse complement strand
CCGTGTTCCGCTATGCGGTTGTCAATTTGCGAAAGAAATTATGCGTCACCGAAAGAAATGCCTGCTATCGACATCGATGGCCGTACCTATGTCATGAGCGTCATGACATCGATGCCGTGGAGCGACCGCTCGAGTGAGGTTACGGCCGCGATTGCAAAGGCGCTGTTTGATACGCGAGCTGCACTGGCTTAGCGTGTTCGTTTGGCGAGGTCAAACAAAATGCTGGTACCATACCGTGGTTGAGAATTTCGTATAGGTTTGGGGAATGGTATGGCTACCATCGCGATTATCGGTGCGCTCGAAAAAGAGATCATGCAGATTAAGGAAGAGCTGAGCGACGTTTGCGAGGCACGGGAGGCAGGCTTGACCGTTGTGAGCGGCGAGCTCGACGGCCTGACAGTTGTCGCCACAACGGCGGGCATGGGCACGGTGAACGCCGCCGCTGCGACACAGCACCTCATTAGCAAGTATGCTCCGCAGGCTGTTGTGTTTTCGGGCATTGCGGGCGGTTTGAACCCCAAGCTCCATATCGACGACGTGGTCATTGGTAAACGCCTGCGCTATTTGGATACCGATACCGCGCTTATCGCCGAGTCCGCACCGGGGCTCGAGGAGTTTGGCTCGACGCCTGCGCTGGTCGATATTGCCGCCGATGTGCTTGCTGAGCGTGGGTTTGTTGACGCTTCGACAAATGCAGTCGCTTCGAACGAGGGCACCAAGCAGTTCCTGGTCGGCACGATTGCCACGGGTAACCGCTTTGTGACGGGCGCCGTCATGCGCAACGACGCTATCGAGGCGACGCATGCCGATTGTGTCGGCATGGAGGGCGCGGCAATTGCCCATGTCGCAACCAAAAATGGTGTCGATTGCCTGGTGTTGCGCGCTATCAGCGATAATTGTGACGAGGCGTACGATGCAATTTGCGACCGAGAGTTCGATCTGTTCGAGTACGCGCGTGTCGCAAGTAACATCACGCTCGATATCGTCCGCCGCATTGCCGCTGCGCAATAGCGCGCTCTTTTGTAAGAACCTACGACCAAGGAGTGTCCATGGCCGATTCCATTAACTACCAGCTTGCCAAGTTCGTCGCCAGCTACGGCAAGGTTTCGCAGATTCCCGAGTCCACCTGCCCCGAAGTGAGCTTTGTCGGCCGCTCCAATGTGGGCAAGTCGTCGATTATGAACAAGCTCTTTGGCCGCAAGAACCTGGTCAAGGTTTCGAGCACACCGGGCAAGACAAGCAACATCAATTTCTTCGAGGCCGACGACGTGCACTTCGTCGACCTGCCGGGCTATGGTTTCGCCCGTCGTTCTAAGGCCGAGCGCGACCGCTGGGCCGAGCTTATCGGCGACTTTTTCGACTCCGAGCGCAGCTTTAACTTGGTCGTCTCGCTGGTGGACATTCGTCACGACCCCAGCAAGCTCGATCATGACATGATCGACTACCTGCAGGGCAACGAGTTCAACTTTATCGTCTGCCTCACCAAAGCCGACAAGCTCAGCCGCACCCAGCAGGCCCGCCAGGCGGCAGCCATCAAAAAGCAGCTCAACGTCCCGGCCGAAAACGTAATCATCACAAGCTCCCAGACCGGCACCGGCATCGATGAACTCAAGCGCCGCATCGCCGAGGCCTGCCTCTAATCGGGCTGCAACCCCTCAAAAGCTCTCATCTATATCACCCCAGTGATAGTTATTGGTAAACTATCACTGGGGTGATATTTTTTAGGAGGTCGATATGGAGCTTTGGCACGGGTCGGAGGTTGTTGTCGAGCATCCATCGTTGGATAGATGTAAGCAGTTCAACGACTATGGACGTGGGTTTTATTGCACGCCACATGAGGAAATGGCGATGGAATGGGCATGCCGGACCGAGTCCGATGGTATCGCGAATCGATATGAGCTCGATATGGATGGTCTCGCGGTCTTGGATTTGGAGTCCGGGGAGTTTTCAATTCTTAATTGGCTTGCGATTTTGGCCGACAACCGGGAGTTTAATGTCTCGACGCCAGTAGCACGCGAGGGGCTTCGTTATCTGCTGGATAACTGCCTGATTGATATTTCTCCCTATGACGTTATTCGAGGCTATCGCGCCGACGATTCCTACTTTTCGTTTGCAAGACAGTTCGTTAACGGCATGATCTCGCTCAGGCAACTGCAACTCATTATGCGTTTGGGCGATTTGGGCATCCAATACGCTCTTATGAGTGAGCGCGCGTTCTCGGCGATCAGGTTCCGCGATTGGAAGCAGGCCTCGGGAGCTGAGTTTTATCCCAAACGATTTGAGCGAGAACAGAATGCTCGACGTAAGTATCTGGATACGATAAACGGATTTGACACCGAGGGTGTCGACATTAGGGATTTGATGGCAGGGAGGGTCGATTTAAATGATCCAAGAGTTAACGGATTGTGGGCCGAGTAGGACATATCCCGTCTATTACCTCGAGGACGCAATGAACAACCTAGGCGACTGCTTTGACTATGCCGTTAATGATTATGGAGCAGAGGGATCGGAAGTTGCTGAACTCTTTTGCCTCAGCGGCGTAGCTCGCGAGTTCGAACGCGGCAACGCATGGGTCGTATCGGGAAAATCGGGCGTTGAGCTGTTCGCGCTTATCGCTGAAAGATCGGGCTATCAAAACAGGCCTATACCGGACTGCACCTATCGATTTGAGAAGACGCCGGAATATTGGGCGGGCTGGATGCTGGCATACCTGCAGTGGCGTTTAGGGGAGTCTTTCGAAGATCTGCTGCATGTCGTTCCATTTGATGCGCTGCGCGGTCTGTACTATCCCTGGCATGAAGCCTCAGAGGAACGTGTGGCGCGTCTTATTTGCGATATGGCGAAGAAAACACCTCGTCAAACTAAACTGGCGCAAGCAAGAAAGAGGCTCAAGAAAACCCAACAAGACCTGGCATACGAATCGGGCGTATCACTCCGCTCAATCCAAATGTACGAACAGCGCCAGAGAAACATCAACGAAGCATCGGTAACAACCGTAAGGGATATGGCGAAAGTCCTGCACTGCAGCATCGAAGACATCTTAGAGCCAGTCTTTGAATACAAAGAAACTAGCGCAGCCTAAAAGAGATGCTGGCCGCTGATTGCTCAAGTTGCAGTTCGAGCAATTTGAGCAGCGAAGCCGGCTGCCTAGTGGGGGCATGTGGGCCTTCTAGGTATCAAAATCCGCCTACGTATCGAAATGCCCCGCCAAGCTAAAGTGCTCGGCGGGGCATATTTCGATTGACGATGCTAACAGGGGTTGAACTTTAATATGCCGCGAGTAAGAGGCGTCTGCATTTAGCAATTAAAGTAAATTATTCAATTCGGGTGCTCAGCCAGTATTCTCCATTTGAAGCTAAGATTGCGTACGTAATTCCATTTTTGACAGTTGGCGTACCTACGCAGGCAGCGCCAATCTCCTTAGCGTCGGAAAATGAGAGTGTTGGATCAATTGCTTGTATGGTTGCTAATGCTGTCGCCGCGGCATAATCTGAATTTTCGAAGTACATGACTATGTTTTTGAAGCAGTTTTCTGATCCAAGATAGCTGAATAGTAGTTGACTGCTCGAGTCCGAGAAAAAACCTCCAATACCGGCAAGCGTAGAGCCATTTTTTATCTGAAGCTCGAGTCCCGTGCCGCTATCGTCTAACTCGTAACTCGCCTTCATACTGCTGCAATTGGGAATATCGGAGAATTCCTCGTTAAGTCGTTCAATAAAGCCTTCAGGTGAAATTGAAAACGATCCGTCGCCAAGAAAGGAAGTAATTTCCTTTTCGTTGCGGGTGTCAACGACCTCTCCGCATCTCCCGCATTCTCGAATTTCCTTCGAGGTGGCGTCAACGTAATCGACTTCGGTAGTCCAAGAACCTGGTTGATGCCCAAGGGGTTTCCCTTCGGTTTTGCCGCAGCGTTGACAGGTCTTCGGAACCGTGCATGTTGCTTCTTCCCATTCATGTCCGAGCGGTTTCCCCTCGGTTTTGCCGCAACTTTTACAGGTGCGAGGGCTTGTACAGTTTGCATTGGTCCAAAGTTTGTGGGTGCAAAACATTTGAGGAAACAGCATGGGTAAGCAGAAGATGACGGCAACTAACGCAGCAGTTGCGATAGCCGCTCGTTTATTACCACCAAGTTTGTTAATGGCACTCGTTAGAAGTAAATCGTCCTCTTCCTTATTGCATGTGGCACCGTCTTCATTTGATGATCGATCGTCAGGGGAGGTGGTGTCGTCAGCACCATCAGAAACCTGCTTCCCTTCGATATTCGGCTTCTGTTCATCAGATGCACTGGGCGTTTGCTCACTATTGGGCTCTTTCATCTCGTCATCCATGCTTATCGAGTCCCCTCTCTCGTTTCAAATGTGCGATGCGAACAATTGCGATAAGTGAAACAGATACTCACATGAATATATCCTAGTTTGGGATATATCAAAATGGAATATAGCGTAAACGGTATGAACGTTGATGCTAATAGGACATGCGGAAAGTGCCTCTCCCAGATTCGTCGGGAACAAGGTATCACTCAGGTTGAACTCGCAAAGAAACTGAGGGTACCTCAGTCGTTCATCTCGAAAGTCGAAACCGGGGAACGCAGTCTTAGGGTTTATGAGCAGTTCGCCTATGCAGAGGCACTTGGAATTACCGTCGGAGTTCTCGTGCAAAGACTTGAGGCGGTTCTGAGCAGCGGAGATAAATAGATTGCGCCGCGAATCGGGCGATAATTAAATCAGCGAATGCGATTATCCTGTCGAGGCTGCGAAGCCCCAAGGGGACCGGTGAGAGCAATGAGGCAGGGCGCTACAGGTACTCGATTTGAGCGCCCTCGGTGTCGCACGTCAGAATGTGCGTGTCACACTTGGGGAACTGTTCACGCAGTTTGACCTGTAGGAACTTTGCCACGATGGTGTCGTCAGTCACGGCCATGAGGGTCGAGCCCGAACCACTGATCCAGATGGTCTTAGCGCCGCCGTTAAGGCAGGTGTCGCGCACGGCGTTGTAGTCGGGGATGAGGCGACGGCGATACGGCTCTTGGATGCGGTCGTCGTTGGCGGCGGCAATCAGATCCAGGTCGCCGGTCTCCAGGCCGCGCGTCATGCCGGCGATGCGGCCCATTTGCCATACGGCGGTGGAGAGTGGAATCTCCTGCGGCACAACCTTGCGCGCCTCGCTCGTATGTACCTCGTAGGGCGGAATCACGGTAATAAAACGCAAGCGATCGCTCACCTCGTAGCGCAGGCACTGGGGGAGCGAATCGGTCGGCGTAAAGGAGCAGACGGCGCCGCCCAGGATGGCGGGGGCGACGTTATCGGGATGGCCCTCGACCTCGGTGGCAATGCGGACGAGCTCGGCGCGGTCGACGGTGTGGCCTGTCAGCGCGGCGGCGGCCATAATGCCGGCGACGACGCAGGTTGAGCTGGAGCCCAGGCCGCGGGCGACGGGAACGTCAGTCTGAATGTCGATGGCGACGGGGAAGGCCGGCTCGCCCCATGCGGCCAGTGCGTCGACAAAGCTCACGTAGACTAGGTTGTTCTCGTTTTGAAACTCCTCGGGGCAGCCCGTGATGGTGAGCTTGTCGGCGCGCTCGAAGGTGAAGTGCGAGTAGAGGCTGACGGCCATGCCGAGGGTGTCGTAGCCGATGCCTAGGTTTGCGCTGGTGGCGGGGACGGTGATCTTGATCATGGGAATCTCCTGGGCGGTCTGCCTGTTTAGTTCGCTGCTCGGGCAGTCCTGGCTCGCTCGGAAAGCACATTAAGTGCTTTCCGGCTCGTGCGGAACTCGCGACGAACTAAACAGGCAGACCCGCATGTCAGTTCGTCATCATCCCGGTGGGTTTCTGATAAAAGAAGGTGCGCCGGCTTTCGCCGGCGCTTAATAAGGGGTTTAGTTGGTGCTCATTCGTTTTGCTGCAGACTCGACGTAGCTTGCCATCTCATCGACGTCGCAGACGTCTTCGAAACGGACGGGTTTGGATTCGAGTTCGGCGAGCTGGGTCGGGGCGACCGTGTTGGTGGCCTGCTCGAGCACACGCATAGCCTCAAAATCATCCTCGGGAACGTCGAGCCCCAGGGCGTCGCAGCAGGCGCGTGGGAACTTGTAGGGGCTGGCGGTCGAAAGCAGCACGCGGGCCTTGGCGCCCTCGGCGGAAGCGACCTGCTCAAAGACGTGGTAGCCGCAAGCGGTGTGCGGGTCGATCACGTAGCCGTTCGCGTCCCAGCAGCTCTTGATGGCAGCGCGGACCTCGTCCTCGCTGGCCCAACCGCAGCCAAAGACGCTCTGAATCTTTGCCAGCAGTTCGGCGGGTACCTCGTAGCGGCCGGTCTGGGCAAGCTGCTCCATAAGGCCGGCAACGAGCTCACAGTCGCCGTCGGACAGGAAGTAGAGCATGCGCTCCAGGTTGGAGCTAATAAGGATGTCCATCGACGGCGAGATGGTCGTGAAGAACGGACGGTTGCGGTCGTAGACGCCGGTGGTCAGGAAGTCAGCCAGAACGTTGTTCTTGTCGCTCGCGACGATGAGCTTGGCGACGGGCAGACCCATGCGCTTGGCATAGTAGCCGGCCAGGATATCGCCAAAGTTGCCGGTCGGCACGCAGAACTCCACGGCATCGCCGGCCTTGATGGCGCCGGCGCGCAGCAGCTGCGCATAGGCGGCAAAGTAGTAGACAACCTGCGGCACCAGGCGGCCGACGTTGATGGAGTTGGCGCTCGAGAGCACCGTGCCGGCGGCCTCCAAGCGCTCGGCAAGTTCCTTATCGGCAAAGATGCGCTTGACGGCACTCTGGGCGTCGTCGAAGTTGCCGCGGATACCGCAGACGGCGACGTTATCGCCCTCCTGAGTGGACATCTGCAGGTTCTGGACGCGGCTGACCTTGCCCTCGGGATAAAAGACAGTGATGCCCGTGCCCGGAGCGTCGGCAAAGCCGGCGAGTGCTGCCTTGCCCGTGTCGCCCGACGTGGCGGTGACGATCATGATGCGCTCGGCGCCGCCGTCCTTGGCGGAGGTGCGGGCCATAAGGCGGGGGAGCATCTGCAGGGCGACGTCCTTGAAGGCGCTCGTGGGGCCGCCAAAGAGTTCCATCACATAGGTCTGAGGGGCGTCAGCGCCCGGCGCAGCGTCGAGTTTGACGAGCGGCGTAACCTCTTCGCTTGCGAACGTGCCGCGGTATGCCTCGTCGACACACGCCGAAATTTCTTCGGCCGTGTAATCATTCAGTAACATTCCCAACACATCTTGAGCGATTTCAAAGTACGATTTATCTGCAAGCGAGCTGATATCGACCTGCTGGGTGCCAAGCTCGTCCGAGACAAACAAACCCCCGTCGGGAGCGATGCCGGTGCGGATTGCCACCTTACTTGAGCACGATAAAGTGCGTCCTCGTGTACTATGATAAGTTCCCATATAACACTGCTCCTCGGATGCCTTGGTCCCAATCGGTGAAACCATGGTATCAGAGCGCGCAAAACAGGTTTGCAGAGGCTTTTAGAAAGGTAACCTCCAGCCCATGATTAAGATTGCCAAGTTTGGCGGCTCGTCTGTCGCCGACGCCGAACACTTTAAGAAGATCAAGGCCATTGTCGATGCCGATCCGGCCCGCCGTTTTGTGGTGGTTTCTGCCTGCGGTCGCCGCTTTAAGGGCGACACCAAGGTGACCGACCTGCTCTACCTGGTTAACGCGCACGTTAAGTACCACGTGTCGTGCGAGGAGCTGCTCGAGGACATTGGGCAGCGCTATTTTGATATCGCTGACGAGCTGGAGCTCACCTATCCCATCCGCGAGGAGTTCGCGGCCTTTGCCGAGCGCGCCCGCTCGGGCGGCTACTCCACCGAGGAGCTCGTGAGTCGTGGCGAGTACTTCACCGCTCGCCTGATGGCCGAGTATCTGGGCCTGCCGTTCCTGGACGCCGCGACGGTCGTGGCGTTCCATCACGACGGTACGCTCAGCATGAACCGCACCTCCGAGCTGGTGCAGGAGTACGGTCAGCAGGGCGGCTTTGTCATGCCCGGTTTCTACGGCGCGACGCGTGAGGGTCAAATCAAGCTGCTCGACCGTGGCGGCGGCGATATCTCGGGCTCGATCCTGGCCAAGTGCCTGGGCGCCGACCTGTACGAGAACTGGACCGACGTTTCGGGCTTCTATTCTGCTGATCCTCGCATTGTGCCCGAGGCTCAGCCCATCGCCCGCGTTACCTACGAGGAGCTGCGCGAGCTTTCGTACATGGGTGCAAGCGTCCTGCACGAGGAGGCCGTGTTCCCTGTGCGCGAGGCAGGCATTCCACTGGTCATCAAGAACACCAATGCGCCGCAGGACCCCGGCACCATCATTAGCGAGACGGCTGACGAGGGTGAGGCAGAGCCCATCATTACCGGCGTGACCGGTAAGCGCGGCTTTGTCGCCATCAACGTTGCCCGCGACCGTACCAAGCCGCGCGTCGGCTTTATGCGCCGTGCGCTTTCGGTCTTCGAACGCTATGACGTTTCCGTCGAGCACATGCCCACCGGTGTCGACCGCTTTGGTGCTGTGGTGCAGGAGCAGGACGTGCGCGATTCGCTGTACTCGCTCGTAGGCGACATTCAGCAGGAGGTCGAGCCGCTCGAGATCGAGGTGGTCGAGGGCTTGGCACTTATCGCGACCGTCGGTCGTAACCTGCGCGGCCGTGCAGGTATCTCGGGCCACCTGTTTGGCATGCTTGGCCAGGCGGGCGTGAGCGTGCGTATGATTTCGCAGAGCTGCGATGAGATCAATATCATTATCGGCGTCGAGGAGAAGGACTTCGACTTGGCGATTCAGACCATTTACCGTGCCTTCTCCGACGAGAACGGCATTGTGAAAGTCGCGGACCTGGAGGCTCCCGCGCCGGTCGAACCCGCCCTGGCCGCCCTCCACAAGTAGCGGCCATTCCGGCAGATTTTGGGACATGCCCCAAAATCTGCCGTGGGGCGTTTCATTTCGGTTTCGTTTCGACGGGGCGGGTTTCATGCCCGTCCCGTTTTTGTATAAACTGGGCAAGAACATTTAGCCTGCTCGGCGTGCGGGCAAAAGCCACAACCTTAAAAGGGGGAAGCATGAAACAGTACACGGTTGCTATTTTGGGCGCGACGGGAGCTGTTGGCACCCAGATGCTCGAGTGTCTCAACGAGCAGGAGTTCCCGGTCGGCAAGCTCAAGCTGCTAGCGAGCGCGCGCTCTGCGGGCAAGACCGTCGAGTTCCGCGGCGAGCAGGTTGTGATCGAGGAAGCTTGCCCCGAGGCCTTTGAGGGCTGCGACATCGTACTCGGCGCTGCCGGCGACGATATCGCGAAGGAGCTGCTGCCCGAGGCCGTCAAGCGTGGCGCCATCGTGGTAGACAACAGCCATGCCTTCCGCATGGATCCCGAGGTGCCGCTGGTCGTGCCCGAGATCAATGCCGACGATATCAAGTGGCATCACGGCCTTATCGCCAATCCCAACTGCGCGACTATCATCGGCCTGGTTCCCACGTGGCCGCTGCATCAGCTCGCCGGCGTGAAGCGCATGATCGTCTCGACGTATCAGGCGGCTTCGGGTGCCGGCGCTCCCGGTATGGCCGAGCTCGAGGCTCAGCTGGCCGCCCTGGGTCGCGGCGAGGAGATTCCCGAGCCGCGTGCATTTGCCGCCCAGCTGGCGAGCAACCTGATTCCGCAGATTGGCGGCGTCAAGGAGGAGGGCTTTACCTCCGAGGAGATGAAGCTGCAAAACGAGGGCCGCAAGATCATGCATCTGCCCGAGCTGCGCGTGAACTGCACCTGCGTGCGCGTGCCCGTGCTGCGTTCGCACTCCGAGAGCATTACGCTCGAGTTTGAGCGCGATATTACGGTCGAGGAGGCCCGTGCTGCGCTGGCTGCCGCTCCCGGCGTCAAGCTGGTTGACGATCTGGGTGCCGAGGGTGCACACGACCGCTTCCCCATGCCGATGGATACGTCCGACCAGGACCTGATTTGGGTCGGCCGCGTGCGTCGCGACATCTCGAACCCCGAGGCCGCGCGCGGCATCACCTTCTGGTGCTGCGGCGACCAAATCCGTAAGGGCGCGGCAACCAACGCCGTCCAGATCGCTAAGCTGCTCTGCGAGTAGTTTGACCTGTCCGGCGGGGGCCGGGCTTGGTTTTCAGAACGTCCTCGACCATGTGTGGCGCCTTGTCTTGCTCCTTCGGAGCCGCGGACAAGGCGCCACACTGGTCTGCGGAATGTTCTGAAAACCAAGCCCGGCCCCCGCCTGCGGTGACGCTGTTGCGAGCGCTCTGCGATGGGGACGTTGTTGGTTGGGGCCGCTGGGCTGATGTGGGGGCGCGTGGTTGTTGCGGGCTCTGGTCCCGGCGGCGGCCTCGGCGCTTCGCGCCTGCCGCCTGGGTCTACTGCGGGGCCGTGGCGGCAGCGGCGGCGCTTCGCGCCTGCTGCCTGGGGTGACTTTGGGCTTGGTGCGAATTGAGGTCTAATACTTTTCCCGTGAAGTGAACGACCTTATTTGGACCCCCGAAGCATTGGCATATTTTGACCGCTATTTCCTGCGGTTTTGCAGCGCGAATCCTGCGGTTTTTTGGTCTAAAGGTGTGGATGCTCCGGGGCTTCGTTTTTACTCGTTCACTTCTCGGGAAAGTATTAGAGCTCAGCTGGCGGGGGTACCGCCCTGGCGTCGAAGCCCCGCGTCTTCTTCGCTTGATTGGGAAAAACAGCCTCGCTGAAGTAATTGCGAGCCCGCCCGGACGTATCTGCGGGGGTTGTCTGCACAGTTCGCGGTATTATGTTTGCTGAGTTTTGAAAGGAGCCGCTGGTGGTCACGACGACATTTGCCTCGCCTTTGGGCGAAATCCTGCTTGCCGCTGATGGCCGCGGTTTGACGGGGCTTTGGTTTGAGGGGCAGGAGCACTTTGGCTCTACGCTGCTCAAAGAGGATGCGGAGTATGTCGTAGGTACCGATGCGGTTTCTGGTACCGGTGGGATGTCTTCGGTGAGTCCGGCAAATGGTGTGGCCTCTTCGGTGCTTGAGCGTTCATGGGCTTGGCTGAATGCTTATTTTGCGGGGCAGGAGCCTCGGTTTACGCCGCCGTTGCATTTGATTGGCACGGCGTTTCAGCGCGAGGTTTGGTTTGAGCTGCTTTCTATCCCGCGTGGCGAGGTCGCTACGTATGGCGAGATCGCCCAGCGTGTTGCGGCTCGACATCGTGTGCCGGGAAACGAGGCACCCGTTGTATCTCCTCGCGCGGTGGGGGCTGCGGTTGCGCGTAACCCCATTTCGATTATCGTGCCATGCCATCGCGTGGTCGCGGCCGACGGATCGCTCAACGGATACGCCGGTGGACTGGATCGCAAAGAATGGCTGCTGCGCCTCGAGGGTGCCTATCTATAAGCTGCAGGCGGCCGCAACGCCCATGCGGCAAGCGCGCTCGCTGTACGGGCGTTGTTTGCAGGGCGAGATGTGAAGCCGCCCGTTCCTTAAGTCCGACTAAGCTATAACCTTGCTTTTTTAAATATGCTCATCGACCTGCTAAGGCAGCACTAAGGCGAGTGCGGGTGCGCTATTATCGGCGCTCACGGAGCGCTTGGTGTTCTTGGCACGCATGGACGAGGGCTCGGCGGGCTTTACCATGGCGTCGATCGATCTTTCGGAGGCGGTGAACAAGGTGGCGGCGCCGTTTAAGTCGGTGGCGGTCTCAGGCGGTAAACGCCTGTCGACGTCGATTGCGACCGGCGTGCGGACCCATGCCGATGCCGCGGCGGTGGCGCAGGTGGTTGAGTTGCTACTGGACAACGCCACGCGCTATGCGAGCGAGGGCAGCGTGATTGAGCTGAGCCTGTGCGCCGTTTCGCACGGCAAAGGCAAGGGCGCCGCCGAGCTTGTCGTATCGAACGCCGTGGACGAGCTGCCCGAGGGCGACCTGGACCGATTGTTCGATCGCTTCTATCGTGCGGATGCGTCGCGCAGCTCCAAGACGGGTGGCTCGGGCGTGGGCCTGTCCGTGGTGCGTGCCATCGCCGAGGCCCATGGAGGCGCCGCCACCGTATCCGGTCACGGCAACCAGATCACCTTCACCGTTTGCCTTTAAAACCTGCCAAAAAGGAACAGGTTTATTTTGGCAGGTTTTATCTGGGGAAACGTCCGCAGGAGAGGGCATGGGCGGTGTGAACATATGCATCTCTACCTGCTAAAATATAGGCATCGTTATTCGGCTCCTGAGTGGAAAGGAGACGGTCATGCAGTACGAGATCGGCGGAGGGGCTTTCCCGGTTGTTACGTGCAACCTTAGCGATGGCGAATCCATGATCACCGAAAGCGGCGCCATGGCTTGGATGACCCCCAACATGGAAATGTCTACCTCGGGCGGTGGCATCGGCAAGATGTTCTCCAAGGCTTTTTCGGGTGAGGCATTGTTCCAAAACATTTGGACCGCGCGTGGCGATGGCATGATCGCGTTTGGCTCCTGCTTCCCCGGCCGCATCGTGCCAATCGAGATCGGTCCGGGCAAGAGCTGGATTTTGCAGAAGCGTTCGTTCCTTGCCGCGGAAAGTGGCGTCGAGTTGAGCATTCACTTTAACAAGAAGGCAAAGGCCGGCGTCTTTGGCGGCGAGGGCTTTATCATGCAGAAGCTCACGGGCTCGGGTGTTGCTTTTGCCGAGATCGACGGCGACCTGGTTGAGTACGAGCTCGCTGCTGGCCAGCAGATGATTGTGGATACCGGCAACGTGGCCGGCTTTGAGGAGACCGTGAGCATCGACGCTCAAATGGTCAAGGGCGTCAAAAACATCATGTTTGGTGGCGAGGGCGTGTTCAACACCGTGCTCACCGGTCCCGGTCGCATCTGGTTGCAGACGATGCCCATTTCCAATCTTGCGGCAGCAGTGGCCTCGATGACCAACAACAATAACTAGTCCGCATAGGATAGCGCGCGGCGGGCTTACCCTGTCGCGCGCTTTTTTGCTGGCAAACGCCTCGCTTATAGAGTGTGGCTGCGCTGCTACAGCGAGCGTCGTCATCTCGTCACCCTGATAGCTTGCGGCAAGCGTGGCAATGAGGAGTGAGAATTTGAGTGCTCAGTCCCAAGGCATAATGGCGGCCATGCCAACAAGCAAAAACGAGTTGCCGGTGTCACGGAAAGGCAGGCGTCGGTCGATTCCACGTGAGACGGCTGTGCCGATCTGCACGGCCGCCCCTGCGCGTCCCGCGCTGCCCCCAAAGAGGTACGTTTCCCCTTATAAAACCTGCCAAAATAAACCTGTCCCTTTTTGGTAGGTGGGAAATGGGTAATACTAAAGAGTTATCCGACCAGATGGGAATTAATCGATGGCCTATATCGAATTCAAAGACGTCATCAAGGCATACGGCGAGGGCGATGCCCGCATCCACGCGCTCGACGGCGCGAGCTTTACGGTCGAGCGCGGCGAGCTCGCCATCATTTTGGGTGCTTCGGGTGCCGGCAAGACCACGGCCCTCAACATTCTGGGCGGCATGGACACGGCAACTTCTGGCACCGTGACGGTGGACGGGCGTGACGTGAGCTCTGCCAACGAGGCTCAGCTTGTGGAATACCGTCGCGCTGACGTCGGCTTTGTCTTTCAGTTCTACAATCTGGTCCCTAACCTGACGGCGCTTGAGAACGTCGAACTCGCGGCGCAAATCTGCCCCGATTCGCTCGATGCCGAGCAAACGCTTTGCCAGGTTGGCCTGGGCGAGCGCCTCGCCAACTTCCCCGCGCAGCTATCGGGCGGCGAGCAGCAGCGCGTGTCCATTGCCCGCGCGCTGGCCAAGAACCCCAAGCTGCTTTTGTGCGACGAGCCCACGGGTGCACTCGACTACAAAACCGGCAAGCAGATTTTGCAGTTGCTGCAGGACACCTGCCGCAAGCAGGGCATCACGGTCATTATCATCACCCATAACTCCGCGCTGGCGCCCATGGCCGATCGCCTGATCCGCTTTAAGAGCGGCCGCGTGGAGAGCGAGACGGTCCAGCAAAATCCCGTGTCTATCGAGACAATCGAGTGGTAGCGCCCATGGACCAGGACCGCCAAAACAGCCAAAACCACGATACGGAGCACGCGGGCCGCGACCGGGAGTTCGCGACCTACCGTACCGCCCAAAGCTCAAACGATATGGTGCCGACGGTATTTCGCCGTGGCATCTACCGCACAATCCGCGGCAGTCTTAAGCGCTTCCTATCTATCGTGGTCATCACCGCGCTCGGCGTGAGCGTGATGTGCGGCCTCAAGGCGGGTTGCGAGGATCTGTGCGATTCGGTCGACGCCTACTTCGACCAGCAAAATGTCTATGACATTAACGTGCAGTCGACCTATGGCCTGACTGACGATGATCTCGACGCCATCCAAGAGGTCGATGGCGTCGAAACGGCCGAGGGCATCTACGCCGAGACCGCCTACACCGCCGTGGGCACAACGCGCGAGCGCGTGGTCGTGCAAAGTCTCTCCAAGGAGAACATCGATCAGCCGGTGCTCGTGAACGGCGATTTGCCCGAGAGCGCCGATGAAGTCGCGGTGACTTCGAAGTTCCTGAAGTCTTCGGGCAAAAAGCTCGGCGATACGGTGAGTTTTGCCGCCAATGACGCGAGCTCGTCGAACCAAAGCGCCAAGGATCAGTTTGCCGCGGGCGATTACACCATTACGGCCGAGGTCCTCGATCCCACTGATGTGAGCTCCGACTCGACAGTCAACGCCTTTCGCGCTGCTTCGGCGGCGGACTATAAGTTCTATGTGAGCGAGGACGCCGCGACGTCGTCGTCCTATTCCGCAGTCCACGTAGTCGTCGAAGGAGCCAAGAGCCTCAACTCCTATTCGGATGCCTACGCGGCAAAGATCAACAAGGTCAAGGGCAATATAGAGAAGATCCGCGAGGAGCGTGAGAAGGCGCGCGCTCAGGAGCTGACAGTCGACACGCCGGCAAGCTTGGATGCGGCCGAGCGCCAGGCGAATATGCTCTTTGGGATTGAGCAGGACAACATCAATCGCATGGCCCAGGGCAGCGAGGAACGCGTCCAGGCTCAGGCCGACCTGGATCAGCGCCGCGCCGCCGCCGACCAGCAGTTTGCCGATGCCCGCGCCGAGCTTTCCGATTTGGGTGAATGCACGTGGTACATCCAGGACCGCGACAATATCGCAAGCTACTCAAGCGTGGAGAGCGATAGCTCGTCAATTGAGGCTATTGCGACGGTGTTCCCGTTCATCTTCTTTATCGTCGCCGTGCTCATCAGCCTCACCACCGCCACGCGTATGGTCGAGGAGGAGCGCACGCTCATTGGCCTGTACAAGGCGCTCGGCTACTCGCGCGAGCGCATCCTGTCCAAATACGTGGACTATGCGCTGTGGGCGTGCCTGATTGGCGGCGTGCTCGGCAATATCATCGGCTTTGTGGGCCTGCCGCTGTTCCTGTTTACGGTGTTCGACGACATGTACTCGCTGCCCCAGATGCTGCTTTCGTACGACATCGTGTCCTCGATCGTCTCGGTGGCGCTGTTTGCCGTGGGCGTGGTGGGCGCCACAATTATCGCCTGCCGCCACGAGATGGCCGAGACCCCGGCCTCGCTCATGCGCCCCAAGGCCCCGCGCGCCGGCTCGCGCATCCTACTTGAGCGCATCGGCTTTATCTGGCGCCGCATGGGCTTTTTGAACAAGGTGGCTGCGCGCAACCTGTTCCGTTACAAAAAGCGTGCCTTTATGACCATCTTTGGCATCGCGGGTTGCACCGCGCTTGTGATCTGCGGTATGGGTATTCGCGATACGTCGGTGGCGCTTTCGCCCAAACAGTACGGGCATATCACGCGTTATGACTTGCTGGCGGTCGCCAACCCCGATGACTTTACGCAGACGTGCGCGGCGTTGGATGAGCGCAGCGCGGCCAATGATTCCAACGTGACCGTGACTTCGACGCTGCCGATTATGACCGACAACGTCACCTTTACGTTTGGCGGCAAGAGCGAGACCGTGCAGCTGATCGTGGTGCCCGATGACCGCACGAACGACCTGGACGACTATGTGCGCCTCGAGGACGAGTCCAAAGAGCCGCTGTCTTTGCGTGACGGAGACGTGTATCTGAGTAAGAGTTCACAGCTGGTGCTGGGGATTCAGCCGGGCGATACGGCATACGTCCAGGATTCGTCGCTCAATGTTGCCAAGGTCAAAGTCAGTGACATTTCGCTTAACTATCTTGGCAACACGCTTTACATGACGCAGGGCACCTATGAGCGCGCGTTCGGTCGAAGCGCACGCCTCAACGGCGTCTTTGTGCTGCTTAAGGGCTCGTCGGCCGACCAGATTGCGTTTAGCAAGAAGCTTAAGAGCGACGGTTGGCTCACCATCTCGAGCACGGCCGAACATTGGCAGAACTACGAGGCGAACTTTGCGATCATCAATTCGGTCGTGGTGCTCGTGACTTTTATGGCGGCATGCCTGTCGTTTGTGGTGGTGTTTACGCTGTCCAACACGAATATCTCCGAGCGCGAACGCGAGCTGGCGACCATCAAGGTGCTGGGCTTCCGCCGTGGCGAGGTGCACCATTACGTCAACAAGGAGACGTTGATCCTCACGGCAATTGGCGCCGCGCTGGGCGTGCCACTGGGCGGCTTGCTGGCCGAGAGTTTTACGTACATTTTGCAGATGCCGTCGCTGTACTTTGACGTCGAAGTCGAGCCGCTAAGCTACGTGCTCGCCGTGGTGCTTTCCTTTGGCTTTACGTTTATCGTCAACCTAGCCACCAATCGTACCCTCAACAAGATCGACATGGTCGGCGCCCTCAAGAGCGCCGAGTGACCTGCCAAAAAGGGACAGGTTTATTTTGGCAGGTTTTATCTGCGCAAACGCCGGACAACCATTGTCGCTGCCACAATGACAGGATAAGGAACAAGGGCATTTTCCGGGTAGCCGGGTTCGTTACCATTCGTCCCATTCATCAGCATTTTCCTCCAGATATTTTCTTAATTTCTCAAAAGAGCTTGTCCGCCTGTACTGTATCGTGCTTCTCGACGTGTTGAACAGCTCCGCAATCTCGGTATCGTTCATTCCCTCGAAGTAATACAGCAATATGGCTTTGCGCTTTTCTTCCGGCAAAGTACGGATTGCTTCAAGAAGCAGCTTTGGCGTGATTTTCTTCCCGGCTTTCTCAAAGACGGTTTCGGCGGCTTCACGTTTGAAATATTCATCAAACGTATGAAGCTGCCGCGCTTCGTCTAAGGTCATGTCGGAAAAGGTCACTTCCTTTGCCTTGTGTCTGCGAAGTTCTCTATGGGTGTCGCAAGCTTCATTGTGCAATACCGTATTACAAAACTTCTGAAAAGCACACTGTTTGTAAAACTCCCTGCTATTAGGTTCCACATTCTCACCTCCTTTCTCGTTGGAAAGTTGGTGGTGCTTCCCCCCTTTTCGCGGGGCAATACGGCGTTTTTCAAAAACGCCGAAGATTTTTTGAAATTTCTTCAAAAATTTTTTGAACGTACAAAATGCGCCCGTCCGAAAAGCCCGGACGGGCGCATAGGCATTGTAAGCAGTATCCAGATGATTAGACAGTTCATATATATAAGCGTAGTTTCCCCCGGTGGTGGGCGGGCTTTTTTTGATAAGTCAATAACTGTCGGATTTTGTCGATATGCTTTTTGCTTCATGGCGGCTACCTCCTTTAGCCGCCGATTTCAACAGTGATACCGCGTCATTTCATTAGAAGATAAAAAGAAACGGCGGCTTTGATTTTTCAAAGCTGCTGCGGAAATCAAAGAACGACAAGCAACAGTTCTGATTTTGCTCCAATATGGTTATTAGGGGCACAAATTAAAATCAAAAAAGAGCCGATAACAGCAGTATTTCAAACTGCATATTATCGGCTCTGCGTCTGTGCGTCTGGCTCTTTTAATTAAATTATTTCTGTTGTTTTTTGGCTTTATTATATGTATTAGCTAACTGTCCACAAGCTGCTTTAATCTCTCTACCATGAGAAACTCTCATGGTAACTTCAAGTCCTGTTTGCTCTAATTGATGTTTGAACGCAACCATTTCTTGTTTTTGTGGTGCTCTAATTTTTGAATTACTCGTCGGGTTGTATTGCAGCACGTTAATCATAACATTTTTGCCCTTAAACCATTTTGCAAGTTGCCTTATATCTGAGGAACGGTCATTTATACCTGGTAAAAGCAAATACGCAAATACCACTTTTCGATTATGCCTTTGAGAATAGGACAATGCTTGCTTAACAACATCTTCAATAGCGTACATGTGCATATGAGGAATGATACAGTTTCTCGCAGCCTGTGTTGCTGCATGTAAAGATATTGTCAACTGAATTTTTAGATGTTCTTCGCGCAATTTTTTTAATTGATTAACTGGACCAACTGTTGATACGGTAATGCCGTCGGTTGGAAAGTTAAGTCCATTTCTATCTCGAAGAATATGGATTGCTGCAATCAAGTTGTCGTAATTGAATAAAGGTTCTCCCATTCCCATAAAAACGATACGATTTACTTTTTGACGTATCAATACAACCTGCTGCACAATTTCAGACGGTGTTAGATTACGAACAAAACCATTGCGTCCGGACTCACAAAAAATACAGCCAACAGAACAACCAACTTGCGTACTTACGCAAACAGTCCCACCATCTCGCCGTTTAATAAAAACCGTTTCAATATACCTGTTATCTTTCAATTCATAAACATACTTTTCAGTATCGCTACTTTTATAGACTTTTTTTGTTGATATTGATAGATTTTCTTTGTGAAATGGCTGTTTATACAATTCCGTATATAAGGCTCTTGCTTTATCCTCTCCAATTACTTCCGACATTTCTTTGTAAGTAAATCCGTATGGGTCATTCAATATTTCCGTAGGTGTACTTTTAGGTAAGTGTTTCATTTAAATATCCTTCCTTTTCAAAATTAAAAAGTTTGTTTTTCAGAGTTTTTGATTATGATTTCTAGTTTTTCAACATCAACGATATGCGTTAATTTACATTTAGGGCAGAAAAGAGGAAAATTTCTTAATACCGTATTATAAAATACTTGAACCCTCGTCTTTCCGTTACAAATTGGACATTTTATCCAATATTTTTCAAGCATAATATTTCTCCTTTTGCGCAAAAAAATGCAGGTCAATTCTCAACATGAGCATTGACCTGCATTTATACATATAATACTACAACAAAATTAAGGCATAGTTTTTATACTATGTCTATACGTCGTTAGTTTTGTTGTATAGCATACGCAAAATAAGCATGACAAAAAAGCCCATATTGAAAATGGGAAAAATCTTTTTTGATTTCAATGCTTATCGAATACGCATGCTATGTAACATAAACATTCCCCCCCTTTTATATAATATTATATACAAAAGCAGCTTGTTGTCAACATATATATATATGAATTATTTTGGCTAACTGATAGAACTACGTAGACATATCCAAGAAGAAAGGGGAACAGTAAAATGTAATAGGGTGAATAACTATGGCAAAAAGACCAGTACCACGATACGACTTTAAGGCTTTTGGGGCAGCGATAAAGGCAGCGCGTGAGGGATGCAAGGAGAGCCGCAAGAAAGTAGGCGACGAAATGTTTATCTCGCCGCGCTACCTTGCGAACATTGAGAACAAGGGGCAGCACCCAAGTTTACAGATATTCTTTGAGCTGATACAGCGTTACCATATATCCGTAGACCAATTCCTTTTAGAAACGCCGCCGGAGAAGAACACGCAGCGGCGGCAGCTTGACGCGCTTCTTGACGGTATGAGCGATACAGGCATACGGATTGTAACCGCAACGGCAAAGGAGATTTCCGAAGTCGAAAAAGAGGGCGAATAGGAATGTCCGACTTAAAACTGAACAGGATTTAGAAAGCGTTGTAATCTTTTTTGAGGTTGCAGCGTTTTTCTTTTGCGTAAGTTTGGCAAAATCGCTTTTTCTCCGTAGTAGGTGATAAGAGCCTAAAGGATAAAAACATTCGTAGCAAGCATAGGAAGGGTGCTTTGTCCGATTTTCGGATATACTTTTCAAGCTCCGGCGTTGCCCGTTCCTCGTCGGTAAACTGCAAGCGGGAAGATTTTTCTTTTGCTGTGGCTTCTGCCTGTGCTTTCCTCGCCGCCTTTTTGCTCGCCTTTCTGGTACGCGCCCCGTCGATACGCTCCAAGACGCGCTCGGCTGCGGCGGTGTCCTGTTCCCGTTCTGCCCCCGGCGCATGGGGAAGTGGCGGCGTGTCGGTTAAGGGCGGGGAAGTTGCGCCGCCCGGTAGGGGCTGCGCTGCCTGTTCCGGCGGCTGCGGTGCTTCGGTCTTTGCAAAGTCCGCGTCCCTTATCCGCTTGCTGATACGTTTCTTTTTCCCGGTGGCGGCGTTTACCTCGACAGCCCCCTCGCGGGTCATTTTCTGCGTGACTTTCTCACGCGCTCGATACTGTTTTATTTTTCTGTCCCTCCAATCCGCGCCCTTGCAAGGGCGCAATACTCGGCGTTTATCTCAATGCCTATATAATGCCTGTCAAGCTGCCTTGCGGCTGCCCCCGTCGTGCCGCTGCCGAAAAAGGGGTCAAGCACAACGCCGCCTTTCGGACAGCCCGCCTTGATACAGGTTTCGGCAAGTTTTGGCGGGAACGCGGCGAAATGCCCGCCCTTGTAGGGAACGGTATTGATAAGCCACACGTCCCGCCTGTTCCGCATGGTCGGCATGAGGGCTTCGTCGTAGTAGCTGCCGCTTCGCGCCCGGTTAAGCCCCTGTACTTTCCCCTGTCCGGGTATTTCGTCCGCATATTTCTGTCCCGCGCTGCGCCCGGTGCGGTACCGCGCCGCCGTTGTGGGGGCTAACGGCTCGGCTATGGCGGCTGCGTCATAGAAATGGCTCATTCGGATTCTACAAAAATCAAAGAAAACAGGAACTCCTATCAGTCAAAGGAAAAAACGGTAAAGAAAAACCGCTGTTGCATGGTTGTGTTTGCTTCCATGTAGCAGCGGTTGGTGCTATACTTATTCAGTTAAAATTTCAAAGCGATAAAGTGGAATTTATCTTAGAAATTACAGCAATGTTATTTTGATAAACTTTCAAGAATTGAAATATCATGCTTATCTTTATCTCTTAATTCATAACCTGAATGGAAAACTCTTTGGCCTTTTAAGGATATACAAGGAATTGTTTTTCCTTCAAAAAAAGCACTACCAAAGTAATCTTTTTCAAACTCATACCAGCCACCCTCTAAATCAGCTTGTTTTGAAGTTCCGTCCTCACTTAAAACGAACGGGTGAATGTCTAAGTAACCAAGTTCATCACTATATAACTCTATTCTAACCGGTTTCCAGTCTGTATCAATTTTATAGCCCAGATTCAAAAGCACATTTAACAATTTTTCCGTATGTTGAGCATCAAAATTTATATCTATATCTCTATGAATTCTTGTTTGTTTACCAGCTAAAATATCTACACCCCATCCGCCATCCAACCAGTATGTAATTCCAGTATTTTCGAATAATTCTATTACTTTCATTAAATCTTCTTTTGTTGTTATTTCTTTTCTACCCATACAAAGTCTCCTTTACAACTTCTAATTTGTAATAATCGTTCTACCATACCGTTATGAATAAATCATCTCATGTAAAACAATTTCTTCTGCCCGGTTGTGAATGTTATTGCAACGCTGCACCCATTCCATTTGACGGGTACGCTTCAATTCCTCGGTCACGCCCTCGGCAGCTTTCATCTGCTCCATGATGGTGTCTAACCGTTTCTGTGCCTGTTCGTTCAGGTCTGCAAGATATGTCCACAATTCCCCGGTCAGGGTCAATGTGTGTAATCTGGCTGGGCAGACTTCTCTTAAATATTCCCGGTGCATCCGTCCGTACTTTCCGATGGGGCGGTGTTCCTCCGGCAACTTCAAGTCCGGGATGTAGTAATCTCCAACAAGGATATAATCAATTCCGTTTTCTTTTATTCTTGGTTTCAATTCGCTCATGTTCCTTACCTCCTGTGGAAGCAGGCTCGTCTGGTACTAACTCAATCACATCGGTAATCTCACAATTCAGCGTTTCGCAGATACGGGCTAATGTATCCATGCTGATGTGCTTTCCCTCTTTGCTCATGTTGGCAATCATATTTGTTGTCATACCAGCGGCAAGCCTTAAATCCTCTTTTCTCATATCACGCTCTAACAGTGTGTGCCAGAGTGGTTTATAGCTGATGTGCATATTGTTTTCCTGCCTTTCTATCCATACCACCGGAGCGGCTGCCCCGGCAGGAACTTTTCTCTTATTATAGCACCAATCTTGTGAAATCACAATTTATTCTTGTAGCCTGCCGCTGATACCGTCTGGATTGGCTTTTCCTTTCTTTTTGTTCCCTTTAATTAGCCATGAACTGCTTCATGCCCTGGCTTTTCGCGCCCGGATTGTCGTTGCCGTAGCCCTCCATCAGATTGATTACGCCCCAGATACCAAGCCCGGCTCCAAGTGCTACAACAAGGGTCTGCAAAACGTCTACTGCGCTATTGAAAAATGCCATAAATATATCCTTTCTGCCGCGTCTGCGGCTGTCCGGCAAGCGGACAAAAGGCGGTCAGCATATGCCGCCGCACAAAAAAACCGCCCTCTGGTAAAGGCGGCTGTCCCCGCGCTGCGTAAGTTCTGCGGCGCGGCGGTATTCAGTTGTAGGGGGTGCGGCTCCTGCCGCTGTGTACTGCGCCGGAAAGTGGGGGCGCGTATCATGTAGCCGGTATGGATAGATGTGATTGCTTCAATCGCTCCTTTCTGTGTCCCGCTGTGCTGCCGGACGTTTTTTTCAGACTTGCGGGAAGTGAATAGCTTGCGTAGCAAGGTGTTCGCTTCCCGCAAGTTCACAAAGGGGTAGCTGCCGCAAGGCAGCGTAGGGGAAGTGTAGCTTCCCCTGTCCCCCGGCGGTCTGCCATGCTGTCACTGTTGCGGGATAAGCCCCCCGGCGCGTGACATACTCCGTTGCAAAACGGCGGTGTTCCGCTTCCTTTTCCCGCCAATACTCCCATAATGCAGCGTCGGCGGCTTCCGCAACATTCATTAAAAACCGTTCAAGCTGCTTTTGTTTTTCCTCTGCGCTACGTTTCCTCATGGTCTGCGTCCTCCTGTAAGTCTGCCGCGTCAATCTCGTAATAGTCAAAAACCTCGTCGGGCTTGACAATGGCGGGGCGGCGTTTAAGGTGCTTTTCCATGTCAAAGGCGTTCTTCGGGTCTGCGTCGGACAGGTACTTGTATTTCGGGTGCTTCGTTATGTCGAATTTGTCCGAAAAGAACGGGCGCACCCCGCGTAGCTGCAAGATACATTTCCCTCCGTCCATGACTGCGATTTCATCTTCCGTCATAAGCTGCTTTCCCAATTTCTGATAGTTCAGCCCATGCGAAAGCTCCCGCCCCCTTGTTTCGGACGTGTTGAAGCTGTCTATCGTTTCCTTGCCTAAAATCTCCGATATTTCTTTGAGCGTCGTTTTTTCCTTGCCACCCAAGAAAAGCGTGGTGTCGCAGTTGCCGACTATGGTATCGGCGTTGTCCTTGTAGATTGCCTTTAGCTGTGACTGGCTCTGCAAGATGATTGACGCGGATATTTCCCGGCTCCGTATCGTTGCAATGAGCTTTTCAAACTTCGGTATCTGCCCGATATTCGCAAATTCATCAAGTAAGCACCTTACATGGACGGGAAGCCGCTCGCCGTATTCATCATCTGCTTTGTCGCACAAGAGGTTGAATAGCTGTGTGTAGAGAATACTCACGACAAAGTTAAAGGTGTCGTCGGTGTCGCTGATAATCACGAAAAGGGCGGTCTTTCTGTCGCCTATGGTGTCAAGCTCCATTTCGTCGGTTTCCATAAGCTCCCGCAGCTCCTTAATGTCGAATGGGGCTAACCTCGCGCCGCATGAGATAAGTATGCTTTTTGCGGTCTTGCCCGCCGCAAGTTTGTATTTTTTGTACTGCTTGACTGCAAAATGTTCCGGGTCTTTTTCTTCCAGACGTTCAAACATGAGGTCAACCGGGTTCTGGAAGTCCTCGTCGTCCTCGCGGGCTTCCGACGCATTTATCATTTCAAGCAGCGTCGTGAAGTTCTTCTCGTCCTCCGGGGCTTCATACCAGATATAGCCGATTAGTGCGGTATAGTAGAGCTTTTCCGCTTTCACCCAGAAATCCTCGCCGGATTTTTCCCCGTCGCCTTTGGTGTTGGCGATAATGGTATTGACTAACTTCAAAATGTCCTTTTCGCTCCGCAGATAGGCAAAGGGGTTGTATTTCATGGATTTTTTGAAGTTAATCGTATTTAGCACTTTGATACGGTATTTGTACCGCTGCAACATTTTTCCGGTTTCCAAAATCAGTGTTCCTTTCGGGTCAGTGACGATATACGACGTTGGAAAATCCTTTGACGTACATTGCATGAGCGACGGTTTCACAAAGAACCGGGTCTTGCCGCTGCCGGAACCGCCGATTACAAGGATATTTTTGTTTCTTGCGTATTTCGGCTGCTTCGGGCGGCTGTTCATGGTGAGCCGTTCCGTCTGCGTTAAGGGGATATTATTCTCAAATACCGGGTCTGTGTATGGCTTTATATCGTCAGCCCCGCCCCAACGCGCCGAACCGTATTCTGTCCCGCGGCGGTATTTCTTCGCGTTCTTGCCTTTGGTGTAGATAATCAGCCGAACAATGACCGCCCCCGCAATGCCTAAAGCTAAGTCTGCCGGGTGGAAGCTCGGCGCGATACTGGAAAAGGCGGCGGTAAAACCGTCCCCAAGATGTAGCAGCTTTGCGCTTGCGTCCGCGCCGGGGGAGAGCCGGACAGCCGCGCCCGCTTTATCAAAGAGCCAGACAAAGAGCAGATACGGGAGATTTAAGATAAGCAGCTTCTTGATTTCCGGCTTCATAGCGATACCTCCCTGTCCTTGTTCTTGACCTTTGCCCGTTCCGCGTTTCTGCCCTGTGCAGCTTCTTTGAGGGTAGAGAGCAGCTTTCGGATTGAGGGCTTTTTCTCCTGTGTCAGCTTTTTTGCGGAAAATTCCTTAAAGGCTGCGGTCAGCACGTCCGCGTCCCGCCCCTTGAAGAAAACCAGATAGCGGGGCGGGCTTTCCGTCGCGTCCTTTTTCAGCGCAAAGTCGATACCGTACTTTTTCGCCGTACTCTCAAAGGCTTTGATATTGCCCTCGGTAATCTCAATGTTGGAAACGCCCGCGTTCTGCTTCATAAGCTGCTTTAAGCTCTGCTTGCCCTGTGGCGGTTTGGAAAGCTGCTTTTTTCCCTTTGACAGTATGGCTTTCATTGCCTTTTGGAGCGTCTGGGCGGTCAGCTTCCCGGTCTTGATGTAAAGGGCTATGGTCTTTTCGTTTACTTCGTCCTGCAATTTGTCGCGTCCTCCTTTCGCGTTTCTTTATGGGGCGGCGGTCAGATACGCACCCGCAGCCCGTTCAAGTCCTCGGCTCTGATACCCACAAGATACCAGTTGTCGCCGTACTCAATCCGGGTCGGCTTCCACTTGCCCCGCACGAATACGTCAAAACATTCTCCACAATGCAGCCCGCCATAGTAGCTGTTTAAGTCAAAGCGAATGTCGTAACGGTCGGTGCGCTCGTCAAATACCAATGCTCCTGTCATTTTCTGTGCCATAATAAAATCCTCCTTTTGTTGTTTTACAGGCTTTCGCCCGGTTTGCATGAATAATAGTCCGGGTCGCCGTACTGCGGCTTCTTCGGTGACAGTGCGCCGCTTGCCATGTCATGGGCGACAAGGGAAGTGTAATAATTGCCGATAGTGGACGGGGCGTTGAAAAGGGCTGCTTTCAGATATTGCTTGATGTTGCGGATTTTCGTTGTGTTCTCCCGCATACAGTCAAGCACAAAGCGGATATGCTCGCCGTCCAGTTTCATAAACTTTGACTTCACAAGCTCTGCCGGGTAGTCGTCCCCCGCAATCCGTACCCGCTTTCTGGCGGTGCATACGGTTTCAAGCATGAGGTCTACAATCTCGTCAAGCCTGTCACTGTCAAACTTCATGTCCTGTTTGAGAATGTGGTAGTCGATATTGTCCTTGATGATTTCCCGGTATATATCAACTGCGCTCTGTGCTGCCGCTTCCGTTCCTTTCCGTTCCGGCGGCGTAGCCGCTTCTCTGCAAGGAGAGGGGTTAGGGGAAAGGATAGGAATGGAATGGGTACTTTGTTCATCAGTAATTATTTTTTCTTTTTTTTGGTAAGTCAGTTCTTTGTATATCTTTATTTAATTGCGTTGGATTTTCCAACGTAGGTTTTTCCAATGTAGGTTTTTCCTGTGTTGGATTATCCAATGTTGGATTTTCCAATGTAGGTAAATCCGGCGTAGGCGGCTGCGGCTGCTCGAATATCACATAGTCCGCGCCCCGCAAGCGTCCTTTCTCGTCGCGCTCCCTTGAACGGACGATATACCCGGCGCGTTCAAGCTCCTTAATGGCTTCGCGGATAGCGTCTATCTTCTCCCGGTTGATAAGGGATAAGCCTTTCAAGGTGTAGTCCCAATCTTCGGGGAGTGACAGCATTTGCGACAACAGCCCCTTTGCCTTTAGGGAAAGCTCCTTGTTGCGTAGGTGGTGGTTGCTCATTACGGTGTAGCCCTTGTTCCGTTCCACTCTGAAAACTGCCATAGTTCATAACTCCTTTGCTTTGGATTTGTTACGCAGTAGAAGCGCGGTTTCGGGGGATAAGGTATAAATCCCTTTCCGCACCAGATACGCGCCCGGAAAACCGCTTGTAGCAAGGCTTTTTCTGCCCCTACTGCGTAACAAAGGGCATGAAAAAAGCGGCGTTCCTGTTCTCCCATGTAGAGAGTAAGAAACGCCGCTTCTGCGTCGTATTCAGTTTTTAGTACAATACCCTGCTTGTCCGTCGCTCGAAAAACCTTGATTTTCCAGTGTTTTCAAAAGTATCGTTATCTAACGTCAGCTTTAGGTGGCCCGGCGTTTGCCCCGTTTTGCTGGGGATGTCTGTCGTTCAGTGCTCTTACTGGCCAATCCAGTGTTGCGCATAGCTCTTAATGTCCTCGGTAAAACCGTCAAGGTCGTCAAGGGTGATCACGCTGTCGATAAGCAAATTGGCTATCTCGCGGTGCATTGTGCTGCGGCGAATGTCGTTTGCAATTACGCCTGAGGACAGCTTGTCTCTATTGAGGCGCTCTTCTAGTGCCCAAAATCTACTGGACGCTTCACTGTCGCCGTTCAGTATCTCAACATACTGGCCGATGAGCTTTTCCATATAACGTTCTTGCCATTGAGGAAGCATTTTCTTGAACAGCTTCCAGTCGCTTTCGGCTACGTCGCGCATATGTCCTCCGCTCGTCAAACGGGCTTTCCATTTGCCTTTCATTCTATTTGGCTTTCGCTCACAGGCGTGGATGAGAGGCTCTCTTTAGCCTTCGAGATTGGGCCTGAATGGGTGGTTTAGGCCTGTTTGCGGTGCTTCCATTGTTTGCGGCACCAGCGCATGAGCGCCTTTATGACGGGAATCGTGATGAGGATGATCCATGCAGGATGGGGCTGTCCCAAACAGAGCCACATGTAGAGGAACCAAGCGATGGCGGCTGCCGGGTAGATGGCCTCGATCAGCTTAGACAGGTGGCGCCGATCGATGAAGTCACCAATCGCGTAGTAGACGGGAACCAGAAAGACGAGGAAAAGCCCCATGCCCCATGTGCCGTAGACAATGCCGAGCACCAGATAGGCGAGAGTGACAAGTGCGGGGAAGGGGAATTTGTTCCATGCACGTCCGACCTTGGTGTGGAAATGCTTGCCATGATGGTCGAGCTTGTCGTGTGCTTCCTTCCAGCTGGAAAACGTCTCGCCGTCGATGGTGACGGTGCCGTCGTCATTGGTGCGTACGCTATGTCCATCGTCCTCAAGCGTATCGATATGCACGCCGTCCGGCCCCACATGCACCTCTTCGCCCTTGCGCTCGTTGGTCACATGGATGCCGCTCCAACCAACATGGACTTCCTCGCCTTTATTGGGATCAATGACGTGGATACCGCGCGCGAGGGAAATATCGACAAGTGGCTTATCGCTGCAATCAGCGTGCTCAGTAGAAGCCTCAGCCTCTTCAGCCTTATCTGAAGCTTTGGTGCCGGCGTTGCTGTTCTGCGCCTCATCATCAGCCTGTGAGTCATCAGCGCTAGCCACCGCCTCCCCATACAGCAGCTCATCCAGCGACACGCCATACAGCGCGGCGAGCGCAATAAGGTTATCGGTATCGGGCGAGGATTCGCTGCGCTCCCATTTACTGACAGCCTGACGACTCACACCCAGCTGGGCGGCAAGCGCCTCCTGAGAAAGCCCGGCAGCCTTGCGGCGATCAACGAGCCGCTGCGCCATCGCAAGATCCATGGTGGTTCCTTTCGTTTGATGGTCGAATCGAATGAGCCGAGTATGCCGAGAACAACCGGTAGCGACCACCATTTCTAGTTAGAATCTGCCCCAACCCTACCGCAACTACCGGTAGCAATCCCTAACGACCAGCCATTTCAGGACAAATGTCAGTGCTACTCTCAGCTAAGAGCCTGCAACATCCCAAAATCTCAGCCCACGCACTTGCAGCAAGAAGACGAATAGCCTCGGCCTCCCTAGTTACCGCAGGAGGCCCCAGGGCTTTCCTCCCAAATCTTTCCGCAGGACGGAAGGACCCCGCCGCGCGAAGCGCGCAGCGGGGTCCTGACATGTCCGAGGACGATTTGGGAGGAAAGCCCTGGGGCCTCCGATGAGAGCAGTTCCAGCCGAGGCTATTCGTCGCCGAAGCTGATGCCCAACGCTTTGGCCTCGCGCACCAGATCGCTCTGGGGATCGACGTACTTGAGCTTGCCGGCGACATCCTCGAGCGGCATATGGCACATCTTGCCGTCGCGCAGGGCAATCATGTAGCCAAACTCGCCGCGCAGGCAGCCGAGCGCTGCCTCGACACCGCACTGGGTCGCAAAGATGCGGTCCTGGGCGTCGGGCTGACCGCCGCGCTGCGTGTGGCCGGGGATGGCGACGCGGGTCTCGCGACCGGTCTTGGCCTCAATCTCCTTGGCAATGTCGTAGACGATCGACGGGCTCGTGCGCTCGGCGAGCTTCTTCTTGTACTCCTTCTTGGACAGCGCCGCGTCCTCCTTGGAGATGGCGCCCTCGGCGACGGCCACGATGGTAAAGCGGCTGCCGGTCTCCATGCGATGCTCGATGGTCTTGATGACGTTATCCATGTCGTAGGGAATCTCGGGAATCAAGATGACATCCGCGCCGCCCGCGACGCCGGCATACAGCGGAATCCAGCCGACCTTGTGGCCCATGATCTCGATGACAAACACGCGGCCGTGGCTCGAAGCGGTGGTGTGGATGTCGTCGATGCACTTGGTGGCGACGTCGATGGCGCTCGTAAAGCCAAACGTCAACTCGGTGCCCCAGGTGTCGTTATCGATGGTCTTGGGCAGGGCGATAACGTTGAGGCCCTCTTCGCGCAGGCGGTTGGCGGTCTTGGTGGATCCGTTGCCGCCCAGCATAAACAGGCAGTCGAGCTGCAACTTGTGATAGGTGTGGACCATCGCGGGCACCTTCTCGACGCCGTCGGCCTCGGGAGTATCCAGGCGCTTGAACGGCGTACGGCTCGTGCCCAGGATGGTGCCGCCGCGGGTGAGGATACCGCTAAAATCGGCGGGCGTCATGACGCGGAACCTGCTGTAGATAAGACCCTGGTAACCGTCCTCAAAACCGTAGATCTCGATAGGCTCTTCGCTATTGGTCATGAGTGTTTTGACGATGCCGCGCATGGTGGCGTTGAGCGCCTGGCAGTCGCCGCCACTGGTAAGAAGACCGATCCTGAGCATGATGAATCCTTCCGGGCAAGTTATAACATGCGCATAAGTTTACCCCCGCACACTGTTGATACAGGGGTAAAACGTGTTAGCTCAAATGTATAGAAATGTAAGCAGCGTCAGGCGAGCGTAAGGACGACGGGCCTGGCTCCTTACAACGCGAAGGCGTCGACGTCGCCCCAATGGCGGCGCAGCGTGATGGCGGCAGCGGGCTCGGTGTTGTCAAAGACGACCGACCACTGCGTGTTGCTGGTGATGTCTTCCGGATTGGGCTCTTGCGCTGCAGCGCGTAGGGCCTTCCAAGCGACTGCCTCGTCTTGGGCGCCGGCATGGGCGTCGAGGACATCGGCGATGGCGATGGCGCGTTCCTTGCCATGGCCCAGCTCGCCGTTCTTTTGGTTGGGGAGCACTTCGTCGCCATAGCAGGCGTAGAAGTTCGTAACCTGGCGTACAGGAGTCGCTTTGAAAGCGCGGTCCGGATCGCGCGGGTCCCACTCTACTACGCGCGCGTCACCGGCGGCGTCGTTGATAAAGAAGTGGTAATCGCGTCCTGCCATGGCGTGCATGTCGTAGGCGGAAAGCAGGTCGACAGCTTCTTGCGTGGTGGCGGCACGGTCGAGCACCAGACGGATGGCGAGCGAGGTATTGATGACGGGGCGTTGCGTGTCCTGGTCACAGGGCTTGGAATCCAGGGTGAGTACGGCAACGGACACGCCGCATTCGTTAACACCGTCGAGCTGGGCAAACGGGCCCATGAGTGCGGCGACGCGTCCGGCGACGGAGTCAAGCGGAGTGTTATCGCCCAGGTTATTGAGGGCCGCAAAGCCGATGGAGGCATAGCCGTCACGCGGGTGATTGCGCACCAGCAGCGCCGAGGTGTCGTCCTTAAAGTCGTAATTGCGACCGGTGCGCACGCGGCCTTCGGCATCTACGGCGACAAAAGCGCTGCAGGCAAACTGGGGTGCCTGGACATGTGTCGGCACACCGGGCAGCACCTGCGCCACCACGGCATCGATGTAGGCCTGGTCGTCGCGCACGCCAGCAGCGATGATGCGATCAAGATCGTAGTCGTAGGCGATGTCGATTGCGTACAGGTCATAGCCATCCGCGTAGCCGGTCAAGCGTTTGAGCGACGCGGCGGACTTGATTTGCTTGTGATAAACGATACCGGTGGCAGCGGCAAGGCCGACGGCGGCTCCCGCGACACCGCAGGCGATGGCAATGTTACGTGGCTTCATGACGGCTCCTCTCGTCCTGTTAGCGCAATTGTCGCAAAAGGAGCGCGGGCATGATGGCTCAACTTGGTGAGCGGCGCGGAATTAAGCACGGAATGAAGAGTGCGACGCTGGCGTGGCGGGGTATGCTGGAGGGGACCATCAACCCAGCGAAAGGGGAGAGCATGACGGATCAGGAAACGCCCGAGCGCGCGCATGTGACGGCCGATGATATCGAGGCCGCCAACGATCTTATCGACTTTATCGAGGCATGCCCCAGCATGTTCCATACGGCGGCGACCATTATGGCCGAGCTCGACGAGGCGGGCTTTACCTACCTGCCCGAGAATGCGGCGTGGGACATCGAGCCGGGCGGGCGTTATTACACGCAGCGCAACACCTCGAGCGTTGTTGCCTTTAAGGTGGGCGAGGACCTGGCCGCGACGTGGGGCGAGGACGGCGTTGCCGGTGACTATCATTTTCAACTCACGGCGTCGCACAGCGATTCTCCGACGTTTAAGGTCAAGGCCGTGCCCGAGCTCGACGGCGCGGGCGAGACGCTGCGCCTGAACACCGAGGCCTACGGCGGCATGATCGACTACACCTGGTTCGACCGCCCGTTGGCGCTTGCGGGCCGCGTGTTGGTGCGCGAAGGCGACCGTATTGAGAGCCGCCTGCTCGCCACCGAGCGCGAGGTCGCTATCATTCCGAGCCTTGCTATCCATATGAACCGTGGCGTCAACGAGGGCTTTGCTCCCAACCGAGCCGTTGACCTGTGCCCGCTCATCAGCGCTGGCGACCTTAAGCAGGGTGACTTCGATGCCCTGATCGCCGAAGAGCTGGACGTTGAGCCCGAGCAGATTCTGGGCCGCGATCTGTTCCTGGTCAATCGTCAGGATGCGCGCATTTGGGGCTGGGCCGACGAGTTTATCTCGACGCCCAAGCTCGACGACCTGGCCTGCGCCTACACCTCGCTGCAGGCATTTTTGGGTGCCGAGAATGCGCACGACGTTTCGGTCTTCTGCTGCTTCGATAACGAGGAGGTTGGCTCCGAGACCAAGCAGGGCGCCATGTCGACGTTCTTGGCCGACGCGCTGCGCCGCATCAACGGGTCACTGGGCTTCGATGGCGAGTCGTACCACCGCGCACTTGCCGCTTCGATGCTCGTGAGCTGCGACAACGCGCATGCCGTGCACCCCAACCACGCCGAGAAGTGCGATGCCCGCAACCGGGTTGTGCTTAACGGCGGCATCGTCATCAAGGAAGCCGCCAACCAGCACTACTGCACCGATGCTTTTAGCCGCGCGGTGTTCCAGGCTATCTGCGATGACGCCGACGTGCCCACGCAGGCCTTCGCCAACAAGAGCGATATGGCCGGCGGCTCCACGCTCGGCAATCTGTCCAATATGCAGGCGAGCATGCATGCCGTGGACGTGGGCCTGCCGCAGCTGGCCATGCACTCGAGCTACGAGACCGGCGGCGTGCGCGACGTGATGTACGCCATCCGCGCCCTTACCGCCTTCTACGAGCGTGACCTGACCATCAACGGAGCCGAAAGCGTGGAGCTCTAAAACCTGCCAAAAAGGGATGTTAATTTCGGCAGGTTTTATCTGGGCGAATGCAAAAGGTGAAACCGAACTGGATTGGTGATGCGTAGCCGCCGAGGTGCAGTGTGCCTCGGCGGCTTTTTGTGTACAGAGTACGGCTGATGCTTGTAAATGCTATACATGCTTTACGTATCTACCATAGAGTTTTATGATAGTTTTGAAGTATTAAGGAGGGGTCATGACCACAACAGCCGCTCAGATCAACGTACGTCTCGATGCCGATCTTAAAAGGAGTGGGGACGCCGCTCTCTACAAGGCCGGTATGACGCCGAGCCAAGCGGTGCGAGCGCTCTGGCAGCTTGCAGCGTCGCTGGCCGATCGCCCCGGTGCGCTCGAGGATATCCTGCTGCCCAGTCGTGCCCGGGCGGAACAGCGCGAGCGCGAAAAGGCTGTCAAACGTAAGCTCGAGCTTATGGATCAGGGGTCGAAGCTGTTCGCTGCCGCTTGCTGTGAATCGGGAATCGATATGGTCAAGGCTCAGCCATCGGACGACGAAGAGCTCAAACGGAATGCCTATGCGGATCGCTATGGCGAGGAGATGAGCTGGCTCTATGAGTGAGACTCCAAAGCGCATCTTGGTTGACACCAACGTGTGGCTCGATTACTTCATTCCCTCACGACGTGGTCGTTCGGTGGCGATTGAGTTTTTACGCGATGCATGCACGGCGCAGGTTGATTTGCTGTATGCGGCGACATCGTCCAAAGACCTGTTTTATTTGATTTCAAGCGAACATAAGGCATGGTATCGGCGCGAGCATGGTTCGCTTTCCCAAGATGCCGCTGCGGCAGCGACATCGCTTGCATGGGATTGTCTTAGCGTGCTGTCGCAGCTTGCCACGCCAGTGCCCTGTGACCTGAGCGACATCTGGATGTCGAGCAGGCAGCGTGAGCTCCATAGCGATTACGAAGACGATTTAATCATTGCGGCAGCGATACGCGCTCAAGCAGATCTACTGGTCACCAACGATGTCAAACTCTGTTCACACGCACCCGTCGCAGCAATGAGTGTAGAAGACGCAAAAAATTATTTAGCAACGCTCTAGCAATTTGAAGACCCTGCAGGTTGAGCAAACGTCAGCGAGAGCCCGCCAGAGTGAGCAAGGTGACGTGAAAGAGGAGGGCATAGGCCTTTTGGCCATGCCCGACGATTGAACGTCAGATTGCCGCTCTGGCGGGCTCGCAGCGTCGAGGGGTTCCGGCGTTTGGCAAAACGCCGGAACAATTAGTGTTCGATCCAGCAGCGCAGGGTCTCGCCGGCCTGCAGGTGACGCAGATTCTCCGCGGCGATGTCGACCACGTTGTTGAGCGTGGCGGCCAAGTGGAACCAGCCGGAGATGTGCGGCGTGATGAGCATGTTGGGCGCATCCCACAACGGGCTTGTCTCGGGCAGCGGCTCGGGGTCGGTGACGTCGACCGCGGCGCCGGCGAGATGTCCTGATTCCAGGGCGGCAACTAGGTCGTCGGCAACCACAAGATCGCCGCGGCCGCCGTTGGCAAAGAAGGCGCCCGGCTTCATCGCGGCGAAGAACTCGGCGTTCGCCAGGCCGCGGGTCTCGGGTGTGCTGGGCATAAAGGATGCGACGACGTCTGCCTCGGCCAGGCGCTCGGGCAGGGCATCCATGCCGTCCATGTCCTCAAACACAATGGGGTAGACGAGCGGATGACGCTTGATGCCGCGGACGTGTGCGCCCATGCTGCGGCAGAGCGTGGCAAAGTGGCCGCCGATATCGCCCGCGCCCAGCACCAGCACGTTGGCATTTTTGAGCGAGGTAACCGGCCCCAAATCCTCCCAGCGATGCTCGCGCTGCAAGTCGTGATAGCCGGGCAGGCGCTTCATCATGGAAAGGGTCATGGCAAACATGTGCTCGCTTACGGCCTGGCCATAGGCACCCACCGAGCAAGACAGTTTGGCGTCGGCCGGCACGGTGCCGGCGGCAAGGTAGTCGTCATAGCCGGCGGTCTGCAATTGCAACAGCTGGAGATGCTCGCATGCCGTGAGCATGTCAGGGTCGATGTTGCCCAAGATCACGTCCGCACCGGCGACCTGCTCGCGCGTGGCGGCGTCGGAGCTCGTGTAGATAAAGTCCTCGCCCGGAGCGCTCGACTCAAGAATTGCGCGATGGCGGTCGTTGACGGGCAGCAAAACCAGGATGTTCACAAGCAGTCCTCTCCGCTCGACCTGCCAAAAGGGGGCAGGTTAATTTTGGCGGGTTTTATCAGGCAAAATGTTCAAATAAAACGCCGGATGCAAGACGGGCGTGCCTGTCAGCATCCGGCGCATCCACGGCTACCAGCTCAGCAGCTCGTAGCCGTCCTCGGTCACCACGAGCTGCACCTCGCACTGGGCCGAATCGCTGCCGTCCTTGGTGCGCACGCACCAGCCGTCGCCCTTGCTAATCTTGATATCGGGCGCTCCGGCGTTGACCATGGGCTCGATGGTAAAGACCATGCCTGGCACCATGATGGTGTCTACGTCGGGCGCCTCGGTGGTAAAGCCCACAAACGGGTCCTCGTGGAACTCCTTACCGATGCCGTGTCCGCCGTACTCACGCACCACGCTAAAGCCGGCGTCCTCGACGGTCTTTTGCACAGCCTCGGCCATAACGGAGAGCGGTAGCCATGGCTTGACGGCTGCCAGACCCGCCTCCACGCTGGCACGGGTGACGTCGACCAGGCGCTGGCGCTCGGCCGAGACCTCGCCGATGCAGAACATGCGGCTCGAATCACTAAAGTAACCGTCCAAGATCGTGGAGCAGTCTACGTTGATGATGTCGCCCTCGTGTAGCACATCCGCATCGCAGGGGATACCGTGGCAGACGACGTCGTTGATCGAGGTGCACACGCTCTTGGGATAGCCCTCGTAGTTAAGGTCGGCCGGCGTGCCACCGTGCTCGACGGTGTAGTCGTAGATCATCTGGTCGATCTGGTTGGTGGTCATGCCTGCGGCGATGCGCTCGCCTATGTAGTCGAGCACGCCCACGTTGATGGCGGCGGAGCGCTTGATGCCCTCGATGTCGGCGGGCGTTTTGTAGAGCGCGCGGGGCAGAACCTCCCAGCCCTCCTCCCACAGGCGCTCGAGGCGCTCGTCAAAGGCGCTATGACATTTCTTATATTTTTTGCCGCTGCCGCACCAGCAAGCGTCGTTGCGGCCGGGCACGGGTCCGTTGTCATACATGGCTAACTTCCTTTCATTCGCAGCTAGTATAGCCCACCCACGCGTCCATAAAAGTTGCGGTGATATAGTTCCGATTTAAGCGGTTTAACAGCACAAATAGGAACTATATCACCGCAACTGATGGAGCGGGATGGCTGACACTAGCTGCTGCGTGGTTTTGCTAGTAGCTCACCTGGCAGGGGATGCCGAGGGCTTGGACGCGCGCGGCGATGGCGTCGAGCACCTCGGGCGCTGCTTTGGCAAGGCCGGCGACCGGCGTCTCGCGTGCCACCGTGTAGATGGTCGTTTCCTGCGGACGAATGCGCTCGAGCGCCGCGAGCCAGGGGGCAACGTACTCCTCGCCGGTGTTATCGAGAGACTTGCTCCGGTACTCACCGCTCAAAAACATCGTCTGGATAATGACGTGACCGTCAAAGCTTGCGAACGTCTCGATCTGGTGCTCGACGTCATAGGGGCCAACGGGCTGGTCGAGCAGCTGGATAAACGCCGGGTCGACGGTATCGAGCTTAAGAATGTTGTCGTCGACCATCATGAGCGCGTCGTGCACCTCGGGGCGGTCGGCGCGCGTGCCGTTGGAGAGCACGGCGATCTTGGAGTTTGGGGCAAGCTCGTCGCGCAGCGCGACGGCGCCGGCAATGGCCTGCGGAAACTCCGGTGCGGCGGTGGGCTCGCCGTTGCCTGCGAAGGTGATCACATCGGGGAGCTCGCCCTCGGCTGCCATCTCGCGCAGCTTTGCCTCGAGTGCATCGAGCACCACGGCAGCCGTGTTATACGGCTCGTGGCAGGGGCGCTCGGCGTTGAGGCCGTTTTCGCAGTAAATGCAGTCGAACGTGCAGATTTTGCCGCTGGCCGGCATCATGTTGACGCCGAGCGAGAGACCAAGGCGACGGCTGCGAACGGGTCCAAAGATGGGGCTGGCATTCAAAAATGTAGACATAGGCATATGCTCCTCAAGACTATTGCGCCTAAGCATAGCATCGGCTCCAAAGCGAGGTGCGGGCTCTTGCTTTACAAGTTTCGTTTTTTCACGTCGCTCATGATGCCGTGCCATGAAAAGCCTCGGGTCGGGTACAGTTAATCTGTTAACAAGTCGTAAGGCAATGCGGGACCATTCAGCCGTACTGACGTGCAATTGGATGGGCATTGATGATGGGGGCACAACATGGATTTTACGGTCGAGAATGCGGGCACCACGATTGCCTGTCGCGAATATGCCGGCCCGGATGTGTCGCCTGATACTCCTGCCTTGGTGTGCGTGCACGGCGCTTGTGTTGACGGCACATTTTTCGACGGCATCGCTTGTGAGCTCAGCCGCAACTACCGCGTAATTGCCTACGACCGCCGCGGCTGTGGTGGCAGCAGCGAAGCGGCAGACGGCAGCTATGATCTTGCCGCTCAGGCCGCCGACCTGCAGGCCGTGATCGAACACGTTGGCGCTCCGACAAATGTGCTTGCGCACAGCGCCGGTACGTTGGTGGCGCTGGAGCTTCTTCGCACTGAACCCCATCTCGTCGCCCGTGCGATTCTGCATGAGCCGGCTGTGTCGGCCGAAGGCGTCGGCATGGGCGCAGCTCCGGTTTTGCTCGATATGATTGCGGCTGGAAAGGTTTCAAGGGCGCTCCGGCTTTTCTTGGGAGCCCTCGGCGACTTGGACCCCGAGGCTCCTGGAACGACCGAGGCAGAAGCCAAGCATGCCCTGCGCAACGGCCGCAGTTTCATGGCAAACGTATACGGGATTACTATGACCTGCGTTCCCGATTGGGATAGCGTTCGCGCGTCGAAAACGGTGGCCGCCGTGCTCCTAGGCGAGCTCTCGATTGGCACGCCCCGCGAGGCTGGCACGCGAGCGGCTGCCGAATATCTCGATTGCCCTCTCGTGACGATCCCGGGCGCGCATAACGGTCTGCGCGATCGCCCGGCAGCGGCTGCCCGAGCTGTCCGTGGCATCCTGGGGCTCTAGCATCCGCAATAGCCAAAGCAGGCTTCATCCGCAAACGTTTCGGCCGTATTAACAAACGTGCTCAAAACCTCGCGTCTGCGGCTTCAATCGCGCCGTCTGCCAACTCATAAGAATGTGGCAGCATTCACGTACTTACCTGCATCGACAAGGTGTTACCCTTGTAACATTTGGAACCCACCGCTCCATGCGAAACTATCGAAAGGGCCCCATATGCTCAATACTCACGAGGTCAATCTAACCGACGAGGAGGCTGCCGTCGAGGTCGCCCGCGTCGCGAAGACCTACCCCGTGGTGCGTTTACTGTCGGCCGATCAGATTAAGAGTGAGCCTAACTGCTTGCTCGCCGGCGATCGCTGCCCTTGTCTGCGTCAGTCGAGTCTTGAGGCTTTGGCAGACTCCGATGAGGTGTCGGAGCAACTGCTCAATGATGGCACTGAGTACCGCGCCCGTCTACGCCCTCTGAAGGTCGAGGGCGAGCCTCACGTCTTGCTGATGGTGCGTCCGATTGATGAGCAAGAGGCCGCGGAAGAGGACCTTGTCTACACCGACGTGCTGACGAGCGTGCGCAATCGCCGATATTACGAGGAAAAGCTTCGCAGCGCCCGCATGAATGCCGGCGTTGCGATGATCGACGTTGATGATTTTAGGGCCTTCAACGATACGTGTGGCCGTCATGCCGGCGACCTTGCGCTCGGTGCTGTGGCGACAGCCATACGCAGCGGAATCCGTTCGACTGACGAGCTTGTGCGCTATGGCTGCGACAAGTTTGTGGTTGTCATGCCCAATATTCCCTCCGATGACTTCACCCGTCGCCTGCATCAGGTGTCCGATGCCGTTCATTCCACGATTATTCCGGGCCATGAGTACGTGAGCTTGACGGCATGTGTTGGTGGCGTTCGCATTCATGGCGAGACGGTCGATGAGGGCGTTGGCCGCGCTGCTCAGTTACTGAGCCGCGCTAAGGCAAAAGCCGGTACGGTCGTGACCGATGCCGATTCCATCGAGGCCTTCCAAAGCGAAAAGCCTTTGGTGCTTATCGCCGATGACTCCGAGATGAACCGAGCCATTCTCAGAGAGATGCTCAAGGACGAGCATTGCATCCTCGAGGCCGATAACGGTCGTGCGGCGCTCGACATGGTCGACCGCTATGGCGATGAGTTGTCGCTCGTGCTGCTGGACATTGTGATGCCGGGCATAAGCGGCTTTGAGGTGCTGGCCGATCTGTCGCGCCGATCGGGTATCGATAATCTGCCTGTCATCATGATTTCGAGCGAAGATTCCGATGATGCGGTTCTGCGCGCGTACGAGCTGGGCGCCTCAGACTATATCAACCGCCCGTTTGACTCCCGTGTCGTGCGCCGCCGCGTAAGCAACACCATCCGCCTGTACGCCAAACAGCGCCGCCTGACGAACCTGCTGTCCCAACAGTACAACGAGCGCGTCAAGAACAGTCGCATGCTCATCGACATCATGGCCGGCGTCATGGAGCTTCGCAACGGCGAGAGCGGTAGGCACGTTACGAACATCGAAAAGCTGACCGAGCTGCTGCTTGGCTATCTGGTCCAGCGTAGCGGCACGATCTCCCTCGACAATGAGGAACGCTCCACGATCGCCCTGGCTTCGGCGCTGCACGATATCGGCAAGATGTCGATTGACGATGCGATCCTCAACAAGCCCGGGCGCCTCACGCCCGAGGAATTCGAGATTATGAAGACGCATACCACGATTGGCGCCAACATGCTGCTCGAGCTGGGCAGCCATCACGCCGGCAATGCGCTTATGGAATATGCGTACCAGATTGCGCGTTGGCATCACGAGCGCTGGGACGGCAAGGGTTATCCCGATGGCCTTAAGGGCGACGAAATTCCCATCGCCGCGCAGGTGGTTTCGGTGGCTGGCGTGTACGATGCACTGACGAGCGTGCGCGTGTACAAGGACGCTATCCCGCACGAGGAGGCGATCCAGATGATCCTGGACGGTAAGTGCGGCACCTTTAACCCGCTGCTGCTCGATTGCCTGCTCGAGGTGCAAGACCAAATTGCCGAGACGTTGGCACGCCCCGCCGACGTCGTCGCGTTTCCCACGATTTAGTTTGACCAAAGGAGTTTTTAATCCATGATTTCCATGCGTGAGGCGTATGAGAAGATCGGCGCTAATTATGACGACGCGTGCGCTCGGCTGATGGGCGGGGAAATGCTTGCCCGCTTTGCCCTCAAGTTTTTGGATGACGAGAGCATGGACAAGCTGGAGGCTGCCATGGCGGCAGGAGACGCCGAGAGTGCGTTTATGGCAGCGCACACGCTCAAGGGCGTGAGCCAGAACCTGGGATTCGATAATCTGTACGAGCCGGCGGTCGTGGTAACCGAAGCGTTGCGCGGCGCTGATGCCGTTGACGGCGCCCGCGAGGGGATGCATGCGTTGCATCAGCAATATGCGGCTACGATGTCGGCTCTGCGCGAGGCGGCCGAGTAAGAGGCTGTGAGCCTTGATGACTATGAGCGTGGATAATCTCCCGTTTTAGGCCCGGTGGCGGCCTCAAAGTGGGAGATTATCCACGCTCGTTCGATACGTGTCCAAAAACACGCTCACCTCTTCTGATTAGTGAATTGCCTATGCACACTGTCGGGGCTTTCCGCATGCAATCCATATCGTTGTTCGATAAACTGTTCGAATAACGATAGAGTCGATGAGGGTGAGTGTATGTCCAACAGCGTTCAGCGTATGGCCAAGGCGGGCGAGACTGTAAGGAAGCTTGGCTTTTGAGAACAGGGTAAGACCATGCTCATCTCTAGCCATGATTTGGATGAGTTGGCATCGGTTGCAACAAGTTGCGTGTTTATTCATGACGGCGAACTGCTAAAAAAGGAATCGATGGACGTCATAAGGGATGAGGCGTCGTCCCTAAAAGAGTATTACAGGCGCTTGATGAAGGCGGTCTCGCTATGAAGCGGGCGATCCATTCCATAAAGGCAGATATGATGCGTTTGCACGGGATGTTTCCAGCGAAGTTTGGTCTTGCGCTTATGCTGGCGTTCGGCCTTCTCTTCGGTGTCTTTCTAAAAGGCGGAACAACGTTGCTCGCCTTTGGCAATAGCGTTTTTGGGGAGGATATTGGATTCTTTTGGAATGTAATCGACTCTTCTGCGCCTGATGAGTCCCTAGTGCGCAGTGCTTTTGCCGGTACATCCCTGTTCGTTCCACTCATCGTTTGTTTGGTGCTTTTACAGGAGCATGGCTATAAAGAGGGGCACCGAATTTCTTCGGCAAGAGGTCTCAACCGCTTTTATGGGGCTCTAGCCCATGCATTTTCGTCTGCTTTAATAATTGGCGCAGCGTATGGCGCGCTTTGCCTTCTTCTTTTTGCAATAGCCATAATACGTGGAGGGCATAACTACTCGCACAACATACTAACTGTATTTTTGCCTGCAATGATAGTCAACGCCGTATTGGTGATATCGGTTGCGCTGGAGACGGTGACCATCTATCGGATAACGGGCAGCGCCGTATTGAGCGGGGCTGTGGTAATAATCGGATTTGTCATGAGCTTGACGCTCTACGGAGCCTTCCTTCAGGCACCTATACCATCCTTGCGATGGATCTTCTTCCTTCCTGGGCCGTATCTTGGAGTCGGATGCGCCCTTGGGTATAGCGATATGGGCCAGCTGACGCTTCTGGGATATGGCGTGGCGGCCAGCTGTCTATCGGTTTTGGTATACGCTCTCGTGAGCTTTCATGCTGGGGGTGTGCCCAATGGCTCATCAGATTAAAAGATTCCTCCATTCAGAATGGAAGCGTGTGATCAAATGGACGTACGCCTTAATCCTGGTAATTTATGCGTGCATGGTGGTATTGCAGCTTAATTCTTTCCCGATGTGGTTCTGTAGCCTCCGTGAGAACAGTTTCTTGGGCTTTTTCCCAGACCCGACGCTTCCGCTATCGGCGGAGGATGTCCTTCTATTTGGTAATGCAGAGGTTTTTCGTGGTCTGCTGTTCAACGTAGCCCCGTTGGCTCATGCATTGTTCTTTCCGTTCATCGCGGCTTGCATTGCGCCGCGCTTTGTCAGTTCGGGCTTTGTCGAGGAACCGTGGGGGTTGTCGGAGGCTCGGGGAGGGAAGCGTGTGTGCGCTATCGTTGCGCGAGCGATGCTGTCTTCTTTCGCCCTTTTGGGCGCGTTTATCCTGACGAGTGTCGTTTTGTACTGTCTTAACTGCGCGATCGTTTTGGATGCTCAGCAGTATTTCAACCTGCATGTATTTTGCTATCGACTTGTTCTTGCTGCCGCCGCCTGCCTTGCATACGTGGTTTCTTGCGTAATCGTTGTTTCCTATTTTGGGTCCGGCTTCGGTCCGATTGGCATGCTGTTGCTTGTCAACGTCGTAGCGATCTACATACAGATCGGGGCCAATTCCATGCTTCCGCTTCCAGCCTCGATGCTCATGTGGATTTGCGGCGTGACCCCGTTGGGGGACGGTCAATGCGTTTCGATTTTAATTGACTGCCTAATAAACGTAGCAAGCGTTTTTGCCATCTGCTTTACGGTCGACCGATTGTGGTCGAGATTTCTTTGATTGTTTGTGAGGGATAAACATACCGAGCGTATCAAATACAGGGGGGGCGGGCACCGTGGCTGGTGTCCGCCCCCCCCCTGGCATGGAAGGTTTAAGCCTGTGTGATTCGCGAGCTAGCGAGCCCGCTTAACCTTGGCCGCTGCCTCGACAAACGACTTCCACAGGTCAAAGTCGGTCTCGAGCGTCTTCCACGTGTACTCAGGGTGCCATTGCACGCCCAGGCAGAACGGCTGGCCTTCGACTTCGATGCACTCGGGCACGCCGTCGGTTGCCTTGGCGACCAAGCGCGTGCTTTTACCCAGACGATCGACGCAGCAGTGGTGTGCGGAGTTGGTCTGGATCAGCCTGTGCCCGCCAACCGCGCGCTCCAGCAGCGAGCCCGGCACGACCTCGACAGGATGCACAGGGTCGTTGAGCACGTGGGTATGGCGCCACTGCGTGCGGCCCTCGCGCGCGCCCAGGCTCGGCACGTCCATGCACAGGGTGCCGCCGGTGGCGACGTTGAGCAGCTGCGTGCCGCGGCAGGTGGTAAAGAGCGGCTTTTTGGCGCGGAGTACCTCGTCGACCAGCTTAAACTCAAAACTATCGCGGATTTCGCAGCAGAGGGTGGGGTCGTAGGGTCGATCATCGCCCCAACGTTTGGGATTGACATCGGGGCCGCCGGGAATGGCGATGCCGTCGGCGATGTCGACGTAATGACGGATGACCTCAATGTCCTCGGTGATGGACATCTGCAGCGGCAGGCCGCCGGCAGCAAGAATGGCATCGACAAAGACACTTGCGATTTCCTCGTTGGGGGAGAGTGTCTCGCTTAAAAACGGCTTTGCCTCTTCCCAGCGCGGCGCCACCAGGATGAGCGGACGGTCGGCGGGGTCGACGTTGACGTGCGGGGTGTATGACGATGAAGTGCGAGTTCCGATCATAGGTGTTGCTTTCGAATCTAAAGGTGACAGGGCGCATGAGAGACGTAGGACAACACTTTCAATGGATTTGTCCCACGGGGTGGCTGGCTAGTGGCCCTTAATGGAGTTGAGGAAGTCCTGGGCGCGCTTGGTCTGGGGGTGGTCGAAGAACCCGTCGGGCGTGCCGGTTTCCACAATCTGGCCATCGGCCATAAACACGACACGGTCGGCCACGCGGCGGGCAAAGTTCATCTCGTGCGTAATCACGATCATCGTCATGCCCTGCTGCGCCAAGCGCACCATGACCTCGAGCACCTCGTTAATCATCTCGGGGTCAAGGGCACTCGTGGGCTCATCGAAGAGCATGGCCTTGGGCTGCATGGCAAGAGAACGGGCGATGGCCACGCGCTGCTGCTGGCCGCCCGAGAGCTGTGCGGGCACCTTATCGGCCTGCTCGGCAACGCCTACGCGGCTCAGCAGGTCCATGGCGCGCTCGCGGGCCTCGTCCTTGGAGACGCCCAGCACGTCGACCGGTCCCAGCATGACGTTCTGCAGCACCGTCATATGTGCGAATAGGTTGAACTGCTGAAACACCATGCCCAGCTCGGCGCGCATGCGGGCAAGATCCTTGCCTTCCTGCGGCAGGGGCTCGCCCTCGATGAGAATCTCGCCCGAGTCGACGGTCTCCAAGCGGTTGATGGTGCGGCACATGGTCGACTTGCCCGAGCCCGAGGGGCCAATCACAACGACGACTTCGCCGCGGTCGACCGAGAGATTGATGTCGTTGAGGACGTGCAGATCGCCGTAGTGCTTATCGACGTGCCTGAGCTCGATCAACGGCTGATTGCCGGTGGATGAGGTGCTCTGTGCCATGGTGCTCGGCTCCTTATGACTCGAAATGGTAAAGCGTTAGCGGATGATGGTCGCGCCGGTCTTGTGCGAAACGTAGACAGCGGCCTTGTTGATCGCGACGTTGATGAGGATGTAGATGACCGCGATCACCAGATAGACTGATACGAGCGCGTCGTAGTTGGTGATGAGCACGCGGGCATTTTGCATGAGGTCGGGGTAGCTCACCACGTAGGCGACGGTGGTGTCTTTGACTACGACCACGAGCTGCGAAATCAACGACGGAATGATAAACCGAATCGCCTGGGGCAATACGATTTTAAAGGTGATTTTGGCCTTGGAGAGACCGAGCGCCTGGGCTGCCTCGACCTGACCACGCGGCACGGCGTTGACGCCGGCGCGGAAGATCTCGGCAAGTACGCCGGCTGCAGCGAGCGCGACGGGAAGCGTGAGCATCCAAAACGACGGCAGTGAAATCTTGTACTGAGGCAGCACCAAAAAGAAGAAGTAGATGAACAGCAGGCTCGGCACGCCACGGAAGAAATCGGTGAGCACGCGGCAGATCAGCTGCAGCGGCTTGATGTCGCTGGTACGGCCGAGCATGAGGGCTAAGCCCAGTACCAGCGCGATGGCGCCGGCGGTGAGCGCGACCTTTACCGTGCCCTCAAAACCGGCAAGCAGGAACTTCCAGGTGGTGAGGTGCGTAAAGAAGTACCAGTAATGGACCGAAAGCTGGCCGGTCACATAAAAGCGCTGCAGTACCAGAGCGATGAGCGCGGCCACGGCAACAAGTGAGATGGCGGTGCCGACGCGAATCTTGGCGCGCATCTTGGGGCCGGGAGCCTCGTAGAGCGCATCGCGCATGGTGAGCGCGGAGGTGGAGTGCTTGCTCATCGGAGGATCCTCACCTTCTTATCGATGTAGTTGCCAATGTGGCTCACCACAAAGGCCGTGCCCAGGTAGCCGAGCGCCGAGATAAAGAACGCGGCGACGCCGCCGAGCGAGCGCGTGTTGATGTAGCTCACCACGCCGGTGAGCTCCTGCGGGTTAAGCGGTACCTGACTGCCGAGCGCGGTGGTGAGCATGACGGCGATAAAGAGGTTGGTCATGGGCAGCACGCTCGAGCGCAGCGCCTGCGGAATCACGATCTTGGCGAGGATACGGCTGAAGCTCATGCCCAGCGAGCGGGCGGCTTCCACCTGACCGACACCGACGGTGTTGATGCCGCTCATAAAGTTCTCGGAGCCAAAGGCAGAACCCAAGAGCACTGTGGCGACGATGACGCAGGTGCGGTAGGGCAGGACGACCTTGAGCGACGGCAGCGCATAGACGACGATGATGAGTAGCGCGATGCCGGGGATGTTACGGAAGACCTGGACATACAGGTCGCCAAAGACGCGCAGCGGCTTGAGCGGCGACACGCGCATCACGGTGACAGCGACAGCCAGTACCATGGCGATGGCAAACGACTCGAGCGTCATACCCCAGGTTGCTAGCAACGCGTCGATATAGTTCTGGCCATAGAGCGACCAGAGCTCGGAGAGACTCATGCGGACCTCCCGCCGGTAAGGAAAGGGGCTCCCGTGTGTACGGAAGCCCCGACAACTCAGTGAGGAAACAGTTTAGCGCAATAAAGCGCATCGCGCGTTTCCATATGGTTTCGTAGCGGCCGTTACTAGGTTCGCTGCCTAGGCGCCGATCTCGGGCAGCTCGGGAACATTGGTGTCGCCCGTACGGTCGCCGATGCAGATCTGCCACAGCTCGGTCCAGGTGCCGTCGTCCTCGATCTTCTTAAGGAAGTCGTTGACAAAGGCGACGCCGTCGGAATCGAGCGGCAGGCCGATGCCGTAGGGCTCTTTGCTGCCGAAGGGCTTGCCGGCGATCTTGTACTTACCGGGTTCGCGGACCAGGGCGCTCTGCTGCATGTTGTTATCGATGACGTAGGCGTCAACGCGGCCCTGCTGGAGTGCCTGGCGGGCCTCCTCGTCGGTCTTGAACTCCTGCTGGCTGGCCTTGGGAGCGAACTCCTCCAAGATGGCGGGGCCGTTGGAGCCGGACTGGACGGCGACGTTCTTGTCGGCCAGGTCGTCGACGCTCTTGATGTCGTCGTTGTCGGCGAGCACCAGGATAGCCTGCTGGGTGTAGTAGTAGGGACCGGCAAAGGAGACGAGCTTCTTGCGCTCGTCAGTGATGGTGTAGGTGGCAAAGACGGCGTCGACCTGGCCGTTCTGCAGGACGGACTCACGCGTGTCCGAGGTCACCTGGGTGATCTCGACCTTGTTCTCGCCCAGAATGTAGTTGGACAGGAGCTGTGCGATACCGGCGTCGAAGCCGCGGGTCTGACCGTCCTTCTCGTTGAGGAGGGAGAAGAGCGTGGAGGTCTGAACGCCTCCGATCTTAAAGACACCGGCGTCCTTGACGGCCGTGGCCCAGGTGCTGGCGGCGATGGCGTCGTCATCGGCCTTGGGGCCGTTGTCGACGAGCTTGTCGAATGCCTTGGCGTCGAGCGTGGTGGAAGCCTCGGTATCCTCGGAGCTCTTGGAGGAGCCGGCGGCGGAACCCTTGTCGGCCTCGGCGCTGGTGTCGGAGCAGCCGGCAAGACCAAGGCCGGCGACGGTTGCGAAGGTGGCGGCAACGAAGCCGCGGCGGTCGAGAACGACCTGCTGGGAGAGGTTCTTGCTCATGGTAGAACACCTTTCTCAATAAAATCCCTAGCGGTTGAGTAGAGTTATACCCTATCGCGCTCAAATGGGTCAACACGAAATAACTCAGAAACATACTTACCTTATGGGTTATTGTACCTACCAAAAAGGGACAGGCACCTTTGTGGTGGTTCTGGCCGATGCAGCGGCATGCCTTGCTGTTTTGTCTCGATCTGTAACATCTGCAGCCATTTTTGCCGAGTAACTGTTACAGATTGAGATTTTCTCTTCAGGGGGATTCGAATGTCTCGATCTGTAACAGTTAGACGGACAAAAGCTCCCTTTCTGTTACAGATTGAGATAAAGGTTTGGGACTAAGACGTCTTATCTAGATCTGTAACAGTTAGACGGGAATTCGGGCCCTAGATGTTACAGATTGAGATAATCGCGCCGCGAAAATAAAAACCTCCGCAGGGATGCTTCCCTTGCGGAGGCTTTCTTACTCGTTGAGTAGTCTCACGGCTTCGGCGGCCATGGTCTCGACCGTCATGCCGTTCTGAGCGAGCAGCTCGTTGGGGTCGTAGCGGTCGGGGAAGCCCTTGGCGATGCCGAAGGTGCGCGTGCGCACGGGCGTGCAGGCCAGGTAACACGCCACACGCTCGCCCCAACCGCCGTCCAAGACGCCGTCCTCGAGGGTGACGACAACGCGATGCTCGGCGGCAAGGCTGTCGAGGAACTCGCGGTCGAGTTCGGTTGCGAAGCGCGGGTTGACGAGCGTGGCCTCGATGCCGTACTCGGCAGTCAGACGGTTTGCCACGCGCTCGCCCAGCTCAAAGAAATCGCCAAGCGCGAGCACGGCAACGTCGCGGCCCTGGCGCACGACGTTGTAGCGAGCGACGCCGTAATCGTCGCCCTCGGCAGGCGCCAGATCGGGGCGGCTTACCAGGCCAATGCCCGGCACACGGATCGCCACAGGATGCTCGCGGTGGTCGAGCGACCAGCTCAGCATGGACAGATATTCCTCCATGCAGGCCGGCGCCAAGTAGCGCATGTTGGGAAGACCGCCCAGCATGGAAATATCAAAGAACGAAAGGTGCGTCTCGGATGTGGTGCCAAAGATCGACGCGCCAAACACCAGGATGGTTGCGGGGACATCGTTGAGGCACAGGTCGTGCCACAGCTCGTCGTAGGCGCGCTGCAAAAACGTGCCGTACACACCAAAGACTGGCTTGGCACCCGAGCGCGCAAGCGCGGTGGCAAAGGTCACGGCGTGCTCCTCGGCAATGCCCACATCGACGAACTGTTTGCCGGCGGCGGCGCGAAGCTCGGGTGTAAAGCCCATGATGTAGGGCGTGGCGGCCGTGATGCCCACGACCTGCGGATCGTGCTCGATGACGGCGCTGAGCGCCTCGCCCGTAATGTCGGCATAGGTGCGCGGCGCAGGCTCGCTCGGATGGCCCGGGCAGAGCTTGCGCCCAGTCGCCATGTCAAACGGACCCACATGATGCCAGCGCTCGGGGTCGCTCTGGGCTGGCTCAAAGCCCTTGCCCTTTGCGGTGGAGACGTGCAGCACGATGGGATGATCGATATCGCGCAGCTCCTGCAGCGTGTCGACCAGGGCCAACACATCGTTGCCGGTGTCCAGATAGCAGTAGTCGAGCCCCATCGCGCGGAAAACGTTGCGCTCACAGGTGCCGTTGCTGGCGCGTAGCTCGGCCAGATTGCGATACAGGCCACCGTGGTTTTCGGCGATGGACTGGTCGTTATCGTTGACGATGATGATCAGGTTGCTGTCGAGCTCGGCGGCATTGTTAAAGCCCTCAAACGCCAGACCGCCCGAAAGCGAACCGTCGCCAATGATGGTGATGACGTTGTACGCATCGCCCGCCAGGTCACGAGCGTGCGCCAAGCCGCAGCCCAGGCTCACCGACGTGGAGGTGTGGCCCATGGCGAACAGGTCGTGCTCGGACTCGTCAGGATTGGCAAAACCAGAGGCCTCGCCGTAGCGTGCCGGGTCGATATAAGTGTACGCGCGCCCAGTCAGCGCCTTGTGGGCGTAGGTCTGGTGCGAAACATCAAAGACAATCTTGTCGATGGGGGAGTTAAACACGCGATGGAGCGCAACCGTAAGCTCAACGACGCCCAGGTTGGGGGCAACGTGCCCGCCGACGGCGGCGGAGCTTTCGAGGATGGCGTGGCGGATCTCGCCGCAGAGCAGCGGAAGCTCGGCGCGATCGAGAGCCTTGACGTCCTCGGGCGTTGTCGTTTGCGTAAGCAGCATCGTTGTGGGTTACTCCATGCGAATCGTGCGCCGGCACTCCCTCGGCCGGCACAATTGCACAAGACAGTCTCGCACATTTTGGCGTTTGATATGTGACGGCGGCGCGGTAATTCGCCAACTGGTGGGGCAAAACGTTTTGTCCGATGCCATACTGGTAAATTCGATGATGATTTTATTCATTGCGCGCAGGCCGCGGCTTGCCGCCGAGCGCCGCCGGAAGGAGGCCGCATGTCCGATACCGTTCGTGCCGAGAAAATCGCGCGCGAGGTCGACGATGCCGCCCGTCAGCTTGCCCAGGCGGGCCGCTTGGACCTGATGCATGAGTTTATCCAACATGGCGATGTGACGGTCTATACGCATGTGACCTCGGTAGCGCGGGCAAGTCTGTCCTTTGCCGAGCGCCTGGGCCGCGTCGGTATCTCCGTCGACCGCTTATCGCTGCTGCGCGGGGCCCTGCTGCACGATTACTTTCTCTATGACTGGCACGATCCCGACCCAAGCCATCGACTGCATGGCTTTCGTCACCCGTTTTTTGCCTTGGCGCGTGCGGAGGAAGATTTTGAGCTGACGCCGCGCGAGCGGAATATTATCGTACGGCATATGTTTCCGCTGGTACCGGTGCCGCCGACGTGTCGTGAGGCATGGATTGTGTGCCTGGCGGATAAATGGTGCGCACTGCGCGAGACGATTGCCGGCCGTCTGCCGCGCAAAGGCGGCGCGAACGATTTGAACGAGGGCCCGAGTGACGGCTCGAGCAAAGAATCGAACGAAAAGAGGAGTGGGTAGACGGTGGGAACCGCGATCGACATGGCATTTGACGGCGCGACGCTTGCCGCCTGTCCGCTCTCGGCGCTGGTACTCTCGTTTGCCTTCTACGGTTTTTGCGGCTGGGTATGGGAGTCGACAGTCTGCGCCATGCTCAACCACGGACGCTTTGCCAACAGCGGCTTTTTGCTAGGGCCGTGTTGTCCCATCTACGGTGCGGGCGGCATTGCGTGCTGGTTGCTGCTGCGTGGAATCCCAGACGCCTCGAGCCAGTTTGTCGCTGCCGCGCTCGTATGCAGCGTGATCGAATATAGCGTGGGCGTGCTGTTGGAAAAAACGACGGGTGCCCGGTTTTGGGATTACTCGCATCTGCCGTTTAACCTGCACGGACGCATCTGCCTGTACTGGGCCTGCGCGTTTGGCTTGGGTGCGTTGTGTATTTGCCGTTTAGTGGAGCCGGCATTGCTGGGGCTGCTTGGCCATCTGCCGGTGCTAATCGTGCGCTTGGCCGCCTTTATCGTCGCGGTCGCGATGATGGTCGATGCGGTGTGCTCGTTGGCGAGCTGGCGGCGTCTGTCCGATCAGCTTGAGCGTGTGCGTGCCGACCTTGCCGACCGCATCAATGAGTCGCTTGCCGACGCCTCCGACTCTATGCTCGAACGTATTCCCGATTCGGCGATTGACTCGGTGGCGCAGACGCATATCCGCGGTCGCGCCGTTAACGCTTGGCTGGCCGAGCTGGGCGACGCGGCGCTCGATGCCCTGCGCGAGAAGACTTCGATGCCGACGTTTATCTCGGATGGTGCTCGCGGCCTGGCGCTCGCTGCCCGCCGCGTGGCCGATGCCGCGCCGAGTATGCCGCGTCCGTCGCTCGGTCGTCGCCTTGCCGGCAAGCGCATGAGCCGCCCGGTACCGAGCGTGTCACTCAGCCGCCGCGACCTACGCTTCTTTAACGCCTTCCCGCGTCTGCGCATCAATCGTTACGAGGGTGTCATTCGAGCTACCGACCTCCGCGACCGAGCCCGCGAGCTGTTCCGGCGCTAGCCAGAGCGGAGCCAAGCGCGCCCTTCTCGTTCGCACGTTTCCCGTTCGTTTCGCGTCCGTTGCCGCGCCGTTTCCAAGATTGCGGTGCCGTTTCCATTCGACAACGCAGCGTTTAACAACGCCGTATCTGGTCTACACCAGTTGGCCCTCGGCCGCATCATGAGCGCCGACAACGTTCATGCGACCAAGGGGGAGCGAATGTACGATACGGGATCGACAACGTTTATGCTCATCTGCACCATGCTCGTGTTTTTAATGACACCGGGTCTGGCGTTTTTCTATGGCGGCCTGTCCAGGCGCAAAAATGTCATCAACACCATGCTTATGTGCTTTGGCGCCATTGGCCTGGTTGGTGTGCTGTGGATTGTTGCCGGCTGGTCGCTGGCCTACGGTGGCGACGGTTCTAACCCGTTTATTGGCGGCTTTGACCAGCTGCTGTGCCTGCCGGTGCTCAACCAGGTGCTGCAGGCGGCCGAGGGCAATGCTGCGGATGGTGCCGTCTACCCTCAGATCATCAACATCGCCTTCCAGATGGCGTTTGCCATGATCACCGCCGCTATCGTTACGGGCAGTCTGGCAGGCCGCGTTAAGTTTGGTGCCATGACGGCCTTCCTGGGCATTTGGCTGCTCGTGGTCTATGCGCCGCTCGCCCATATGGTTTGGGGCGGCGATGGTTCCTTTATCGGCGACATCATCGGCGCGCTCGACTTTGCCGGCGGCGACGTGGTACACATTTCGTCCGGTCTCACGGGCCTGATTCTCTGCTTAATGCTCGGCCGTCGTCGCGGCTTTGGTATGATGAGCTACCGTCCGCATAACGTGCCGTTTGTGGCGCTGGGCGCCGGCCTGCTTTGGTTTGGCTGGTTTGGCTTTAACGGCGGCAGCGAGTTTAAGGCCGACGCCGTGGCGGCGCTCGCCATCCTCAACACCGTGACGGCCAGCGCGGCGGGCATGGTCTCGTGGCTTGCCGTCGAGCGCGTGCACACCGGTCGCCCCACGCTGGTGGGTGCCAGCACCGGTCTGGTTGCGGGCCTTGTGGTGGTCACGCCGGGTGCGGGCTTTGTCGAGCCGTGGGCAGCGCTGGTCATGGGACTGATCGTCTCGCCCGTCTGTTACCTGGCCATCAGCCATCTTAAGACCAAGTTTGGCTACGACGATGCGCTCGACGCGTTCGGTTGCCACGGTATCGGCGGCATCTTGGGCGGTGTGCTCACGGGCCTGTTCTGCGTGCCGGAGCTCTCGTGGACCGGTAAGGGCGGCCTGTTCTACACGGGCGACGTGTCGCTGCTTGTCTCGCAGGTTCTGGGCATTGTGGTGACGGTCGTTATTGTGCTGGTGCTCGACTTGGTGATCGCCGCGGTGGTCAAGGCACTGTTCCACGGCAGCCTGCGTGTGGACGAGGCCGACGAGGCGCTGGGCCTGGATGCGAGTCAGCACGGCGAGAGCGCATATCCTTCGTTTAGTGGTCTGGACTAACAGTTTCAAACGTTCTGTCAGACCAACTCTTAAAGAGAGGAATTCACTATGAAGAAGATCGCGGCAATCGTTCGTGCTGAGAAGCTCGAGGTTCTTAAAGACGCGCTGTTTGCTGCTGATGTTCGCGGCATGACTATCAACCAGGTGCAGGGCTGCGGCGCGCAGCATGGCTGGAAGGAATACGTGCGCGGCAACGAGTTGCTTGTCAACACGATCCCTAAGGTGCAGTTCACCCTCATCTGCGCTGATGAGCACGTTGACGGAATTGTCGACATCATCTGCAATGCCGCCCGCACCGGTGCCGTTGGAGACGGCAAGATTTGGGTCGAGCCGGTCGAAGAAGTCATCCGCATTCGCACCGGCGAACACGGCCCGGCCGCGGTGTAGGGCTGACCGTCTGCCATCCGCAACGTTAAAATACTGCAATGAGGCATAAGGCTTGCGTTGCGGATGGACGGATTATGGGTCGCAATAAATATCCCGAGGAGACGGTCGCGAAGATTCTCGACGCGGCACAGGAGCTATTCTGTGCACAGGGTTATGAGGGGACGAGCATTCAAGATATCGTTGACCGTCTCGATGGCATGACCAAGGGTGCTGTTTATCATCACTTCAAGAGTAAAGAAGAGATTTTCAACGCCGCGTTTGATCGGGCGATGACTCCGATTGTTGAGCACCGCCGCTCGATGCTTGGCGTCGGTAATATGACCGGCGCCCAAAAGCTAAAAAGGCTTTACGCTCCCGAGTCCGTTGTTCCGCAAATTGAGCTATGGGCACGTATGCGTCCTGCAGCAGATCCGGTAAAAAGCTCGCGCCTACTGGCGATGCAGTACCAGGGCTCATTTGACGAGTCGGCCGATGGCTGTCTCTTGCCAGTGATCGAGGAGGGCATCGCCGACGGCTCCATTGCGTGCGAATGCCCGCGCGAAGCGGCGGAGGCCGTATCGTTGCTGGCGAATCTCTGGTTGCTGCCACTGTTTCGTACGCTCGAGCCCAAGGATCGAATGCTCGCTCGCGCTCAATGTTTGGCGCAGATGGCCGCCGCGGTGGGACTCGATTTGGGTGAGGAAGTGCTCCAGACAACGGCACGGATTTGGGACGTATGGGACCGTGCCGGGTGGTAATATAGATACTAACGGTATGTAATTGATTTGTGAGGGCAGCTCCGGCCGCCCTTTTCAAGTCGATAAATACATACTAGCGGTATGTATGGGGGGGTGGACTTATGGCTGGGCTGAGAGACGTCGGCGTCTCGTTGAAATCAAAAACAGTGCGGTCAATCAGGCTCGCGGAACTTCTGGTTGCGCAGCTGTGCACGTATTCGATGCTGTCGGCGCTGTGCTTTGCGTATCCACTTTACTTGTTCGATCGCAGTGGATCGTCAACGTTATATGGCGCCGTCGTGGCGACGGCGTTCATACCCGGCGTACTCGCAACTCCGGCTGGCGGAATCTTGGCGGATAGGGGAAGACATCGCGAGGTCCTCGTGGCACTCGGCATTGCTCTGATGACTGCATCACTGCTGTCTATCCCCATGAAGCACTCATTGCCTCTTGCGGTCGTCGTAGTAGCGATACTTTGTGTTCAATATGGCGTTCAATCGCTGCTAAAGCCAATGCTCCAAATTGAGACAGTGCGCATGGCGGGTGAAGAGAAGGTTGAGCGGGCCACTGCATTGGTTTCGCAGATGACCATGGTGAGCAATATCTTGGGCCCTGTGGTCGGGACGGCAGTCTATGGGTGCTTTGGCATCGATGCTCTTTGCGCAACCGCATCGGTGGCGTTTGCGATTTCAGCTCTCTTGTTTGGGGTCGCGCTCAAGCAAAATGCCTCATCTGACACGATGGGAGACGGCGCGACTCGTACGACATGCCGAAACGATTATCGGGAGTCGATTCGGTATCTGTTGCAAAATGCATTATTGGTCGCTGTGATTTTGCTTGCGGCAGTTTTGAACCTTGCGTTGGTTGGGCTAATGATTGGCGCTCCCATTATTGTTACAAAGCATCTCGGCATGCAATCGTCCTGCGTTGGGATAGTTGAGGTGGCTATGGGCTTGGGTGGTCTTGCCGGCAGTGGCTTGGTCGGCATTTGGCCGCATCGTTTTTCTTTCAATGGCATATGCCGATATGTTGCGATGATCTGTTTTGGAGTCGCGCCGATTATTGTTACGCTGCTGTTCGGCGTAGATGTATGCGTGTTCACCGTGTTTGCGGTTGGTTCGGCATGGGTCATGGTGTGGGCGAGCATTACGTCGGTTGAAATCATCGCGTTTGTTCAGCGGGCAGCGCCGACTGAGCTCTGCGGAAAAGTGCTTTCGGTCGTTTACATGGTCCTTTCCTGCGCAATACCTATCGGCCAATTGACGTACGGGGCTGCATATGATCGATGGACACCGGCGATTGTATTCGCAGGCATGTTGGCGGTGCTGACGTTGACGACGGCGCTGCTTTATCGGCTGAAAAGTCGCTTGTGGCGATTGTCTTAACGCGCTGGGGCACCGTGAATTTGTGAAGGCGGTGGTACGCCGCGCCGGGACGGCATTGTTTGGACATGCCTCTCCTTCGTCTACAATATCGGGCAGACGAAGGAGAGGCATGTCCATGATCAAGATGTTCGCGAGTGACTTAGACGGAACGCTGCTGAACGCCCTGCACGAGGCGGATGGGACCATCCGCCGCGCCATTCGCGAGCTGACTGAGGCTGGCCTGCACGTGGTTCCCGCGACTGGACGCTCGACGTTGCCGATCGGCGAGCATGGCTTTACGGGCTTGGCGCTTGACGCCTGCTGCTCCAATGGATCCATCGTGCGCGACAGCCATGGCGAGGTGCTCAAGACTTGGACCATCGACCCGCAGGTCACTGAGGAACTGCTCAAGGCGTTCCCGGACATTTGCTTTGATTGCTCCACGCCCGATGGCATGTTTTCGAGCGGTTCGTTCGAGATGCATCAGGCGGGCTTTAAAAAGGACAGCCCCATCAAGCGTATTGTGATGCGCGGCATGCGTGCGCGCGGTGGGTATCACGAGGAGCAGTATTTCGACCAGTCGATCGGTGACATCCTGCGCCACGATGTATGCAAGATCAATTGTCGCGTGACCTCGCCCGAGCTGGAGCGTGAACTTAAGGCCTATCTTGCCGAACGCTCGGACCATGTGGTCAACGCGCCGTTCGATCCGGTGATGTTCGAGATCACGGACGTGGCGTGCAACAAGGGCGAGAGTGTGGCCTGGCTGGCGGGCTACTACGGTATTGCCGAGGACGAGGTCGCGGTCTACGGCGACGGCGGCAACGACATCGCCATGCTCAAGCGTTTCCGCCACAGCTATGCGACCAAAAACGCTAGCGATGCAGCTAAGGCTGCTGCGAGCGCAACTATCGGCAGCTGCATGGTCCACGCCGTCCCCAAACACATGCTCGCCACCATGCATAAGCAGAGCTCCCGCACCATCATTGAATAATGTGACAAAGGGACTGTCCCTTTGTCACATGGGAGATACCGGCTTTTGGCGTATAGGACTGTCACGCTTTCGCCACCAACAAATTTCGAGTTATTCGGCCTGTCGGAGGTCGTTAAATGGCTAAAGATGCCCTCTCGGGAACATTCATGCCTCTAATGGTGTTTGATTCGGTGACGTAAGTGCGCAAATGGGCATGTATACGCTCAAATAAGGACAAAAACCCTCAGATAATCCCGGCGGTGCATTTATACAGAACCAGTAGCGTGGCCGAATAACTCGAAAAATGTAGGTGGCAGTTCGGCGACAAGTTCGGGTATGGCAAAGGAACTGTTCCTTCGACATACCCGAGCTCCGATCTTCTGAAATGCGAACAAACATTCGCATATCTAACTGCGCTTTGATAGAATCGGTGTCGTTGACGGCAGTTCCATGTGCCGGGCAGCGCCCTCCATTTGATGGGAGGTGATGCCCATGACCGATTTGATTGATTTCGTGAGACTTCTGACCGCTTTGGTCTCGTTCTTCACGGCGCTTGTCGGCCTTTCCGAGGCACTCAAGCAGCGTTCGAAGCGCAACAGAAGGGGTCGCCGCCGCTAAGGCGTTGACCCCCTAATGCAAACAACGGCGCTGCCCAGCCAGCTACAACTTGGGCTGCCGTCGACACTATTCTACCCACGAATGACATTTTGGACAATCGGTAATGCCGCTCCAAAAGCCAGGCGGGTTGTGACAAAGGGACTGCCCCCTCGTCACATCCCAAATATTGCCTTTACGTGTTGATACACACGGTGTGCAATAATACTCGCACTGTGCAATAGCGCACAGGCTGAGTAACAAGGAGGACGCTTGTCCCAGCTCGAGAAATGCGATCGCCGGTCCCTTCGCTCGCAGCGTGCCCTTCGCCAGGCACTTGCCAGCGAGCTTGCCGAAAGCGGCGACCTTTCGCGCATTAATGTCGCGTCGCTCACCGAGCGTGCTGGCCTTACGCGTCGCACGTTCTATTCGCACTACCGCGATATCCCCGACTTCATCAATCAAATCGAGGACGGCTTGCTGGCCGAGATCCGTGAACGCATTGAGCTCATCACCGCAGCTCAGCTGCCCGATCTCTACCACAACATCGATGAACTCGAGCCGGCGCCCGGTTCGGTTGAACTGCTGCGCTATCTTGCGGCCAACCGCGACTTAATCGGTGCGCTGCTGGGTCCGGGCGGCGACCAGGCCTTCATTAAAAGGATCATCGACACCGCGCGTGAGGCTGTGGTGCCGCGTGCGCAGACGGGCATTTTGGGCCTGGCGCTGGGTACGTTCTTTGACTACTACGTCACCTACGTCGTGAGCGCCGAGGTCGGCATGATTCAGCGCTGGTTTGAGCGTGGGCTCACCGAATCGCCCGAGGCCATGGCGCGCATTATGACGGTGCTCGCTTTTGTGCGCCCTGGTGACCTGTATGGCCAACCCATCGATATCAACGTGCCGGAATACGGCATGAAGCTATTGAACTTGCAGCTCGAGGACGCGGCCGACACCGCCGCAACCGTCGAGTCCAACAACTAAGAGGAGAGACAATGAACAAACTCGTCGAGGGCATCAAGGATCGTATGATCGCTGCCGCACGCGAGGCCGCGCCCGCCGTGGTGGACGCCGCGCAGAAGGCCGCGACCGCGGCTGCCGAGAAAGTTGCCGAGGCAGTTGCCGATGCCAAGAACGCGACAGGGGAGACGCTCACCGCTGACGCAGCCACGCCCAACGTTGCCGAGTCCGTAACCGCCACCGCCGCCCACGCCCCCGAAGGCGCGATCTTCAACCCCGAGGCCGCCCGCGGCAACCTGCACCTGGGCATCGACGTGGGCTCCACCACCGTCAAGCTTGCCGTGCTCAACGATGACAACCAGATCGTCTACGCCAAGTACCAGCGCCACCACACCGACGTCCGTGCCTGCGCCCGCGATCTGTTCGAGGGCGCCGCGACTGTGCTGCCGACGGCCCAGATGACCTGCGCCATCACCGGCTCGGGCGGTCTGCTGCTGTCCCAGTGGCTCGACTTGGAGTTTGTCCAGGAGGTCATCGCCAGCAAACGCGCCGTCGAGACCCTTATCCCGGCCACCGATGTCGCCATCGAGCTGGGTGGTGAGGACGCCAAGATCATCTACTTTGACAACGGCATCGAGCAGCGCATGAACGGCACCTGCGCCGGCGGCACGGGCGCGTTCATCGACCAGATGGCAACCCTACTGCACACCGACGCCAGCGGCCTCAACGAGCTCGCGGCCAACGCCACCACCATCTATCCCATTGCCAGCCGCTGCGGCGTCTTTGCCAAGACCGACGTGCAGCCGCTGCTCAACGAGGGTGCCCGCCCCGAGGACGTCGCCGCTTCCATCTTCCAGGCTGTCGTGACCCAGACCATCTCGGGCCTGGCGTGCGGTCGTCCCATCCGCGGCAACGTCGCCTTCCTTGGCGGCCCGCTGCAGTATCTCTCCGAGCTGCGCCACCGCTTCTACCTCACGCTCAACCTGGACGATGAACACCGTATCGTGCCCCAAAACGCCCACCTGTTTGTGGCGAGCGGTGCCGCCATGGCGCACGAGTCCAACAAGCTCAGCACGTTCCCGCAGCTCATCGAGGCCATCGATGCCCTGGGTGACACGCAGGGTGCCGAGGTCGAGCGCCTGGATCCGCTCTTTGCCACCGACGAGGACTTTGCCGAGTTCAAAACCCGCCACGACCAGGAAGTCGTCCCCAAGGGCAAGCTCGAAGGCTACACCGGCCGCGTGTTCATTGGCATCGACGCCGGCTCCACCACCATGAAGGCCGCGCTCGTGGGCGAGGACGGCCAGCTGCTGCACACCTGGTACGGCAACAACAACGGCGACATCCTGGGCACGGCCAAGGTCATCATGGCCGATTTCTACAGCCACATCCCCGCCGGCTGCACCATCGGCCACGTGACCACCACGGGCTACGGCGAGGCGCTGCTCATCGAGGCCCTCAAAGCCGATTCCGGCGAGATCGAGACCGTTGCGCACCTGCGCGGCGCCAAGGCGTTTCTGCCCGGCGTCGAGTTCATTCTGGATATTGGCGGCCAGGACATGAAGTGCCTGCGCGTCAAGGACGGCGTTATCGAGCACATCATGCTCAACGAGGCCTGCTCGTCGGGTTGCGGTAGCTTTATCGAGAGTTTCGCCGTGTCTATGAACATGGACGTGCGCGCGTTCGCCGACGCCGCCATCCATGCCAAGGCCCCGGTCGACCTGGGCAGTCGCTGCACGGTCTTTATGAACTCGCGCGTCAAGCAGGCGCAAAAGGAAGGCGCCACGGTGGGCGACATCGCCGCTGGCCTGTCCTATTCCGTCATTAAGAACGCCCTGTTCAAGGTCATTAAGCTGCGCGATCCCAAGGAGATTGGCAGCCAGGTGATCGTCCAGGGCGGCACCTTTATGTCCGACGCCACGCTGCGCGCGTTTGAGCAGCTCACCGGTGTTCATGCCGTGCGTCCCGACATCGCCGGCTGCATGGGCGCCTACGGTGCGGCCCTGCTCGCCCGCGATCGCGCCGGCGCCGACGGCACCTCGACCATCCTTTCGGCCGAGGACATCGCGCACCTTACCGTGACGCAAAAGCATGTCCGCTGCGGCCGTTGCTCTAACAACTGCCAGCTTACCGTCAACGACTTTGGCGGCGGCAGGCGCTTTATCACCGGCAACCGCTGCGAGAAGGGCGCCGGCCACAAAAAGCAGAAGACCGAGGCACCCAACCTCTTCAAAAAGAAAAACGAGCTGCTCTTTGACCGCGAGGTACTGAGCCCCGACGAGGCCCCGCGCGGCACCGTCGGCATCCCGCGCGCGCTCAACATGTACGAGAACTACCCCTTCTGGCATGCGTTCTTTACGCGCCTGGGCTTTAGCGTGCAGCTGTCCGACCAGTCGAGCAAAAAGACCTACCAGGCGGGCATCGAGTCCATGCCGTCCGAGAGCGTGTGCTACCCGGCAAAGATGAGCCACGGCCATGTGATGAACCTTATCGACCGCGATGTCGACTTCATTTGGATGCCGTGCGTGCGCTGGGAGCGCAAGGAGGATCCGACGGCTGGCAACTGCTATAACTGCCCCATCGTCATGAGCTACCCCACGGCGTTGGCGCTCAATATTGACGAGATCCGCGAGCAGAACATCGAGTTCCTGTACCCGTTTGTGCCCTATCACGACAAGACCGAGCTCAAGCGCCGCCTGTATCAGGTGCTCGCCGTCGACCGTGTGGCCGATGCCGAGGCTGGTCGCGGCCGCGTGCGTGGTCCCAAGATCACGCGCTCCGAGGTTGATGCTGCCGTCAACGCTGCCTTTGAGGCCGATGCGCGCTTCCACGAGGATATCCAGACCATGGGCGAGGAGGCTCTTAAGTGGGTCGAGGACCACGGCGGCCACGGCATCGTACTCGCCGGCCGTCCTTACCATAACGACCCCGAGATCAACCACGCCCTGCCCGAGCTTATCTCGAGCTTTGGCTTTGCGGTCTTTACCGAGGATTCGCTCGCGCATCTCGTGAAGCCCGAGCGCCCCATCCGCGTCGTCGACCAGTGGATGTACCACAGCCGCCTGTACGCCGTCGCCCGTTTTGTGACGATGCGCAACGATCTGGACCTGATCCAGCTCAACTCTTTCGGCTGCGGCCTCGATGCCCTGACCACCGATCAGGTGCAGGAGATTCTGGAAGCCAGCGGCAAGATCTACACCGTGCTCAAGATCGACGAGGTATCCAACCTGGGTGCCGCGCGCATTCGCATCCGCTCGCTCATGGCCGCGCTTAAGGACCAGGAGGCCGAGCGCTTGGCCGAGGCCACGGCCGCGGGCGAGGCCTACGAGCAGGGCGATGCCGCGCCGGTGGCTCCCTCCACGGATGCCCCCGCGTTCGCGAGCCGCAAGTACACGTTCGAGGCCCAGCGTGAGAGTGCCTCGACCGCGTGGCCCAAGGTGCCCTTTACCGAGCAGATGCGCGACGAGGGCTACACCATCCTGTGCCCGCAGATGGCGCCGATCCACTTCGACCTGGTCAAAGAGGTGTTCCGCGGTGCCGGCTATAACTTGGAGCTGCTGCCCTCGACTGACCACGATGCCGTCGAGGCCGGCCTGCGCTATGTGAACAATGACATTTGCTACCCGTCAATTCTGGTGACGGGCCAGATCATGGAAGCCATCGAGAGCGGCCGGTACGACCTGTCCAAGACCGCCGTGGTCATCAGCCAGACCGGCGGCGGCTGCCGCGCCACCAACTACATCGCGCTCATCCGCAAGGCACTACGCGAGAGCGGGCACCCCGAGATTCCGGTGATTTCGCTTTCGGCCGTGGCACTCGGCGAGGACAACCCCGGCTTTAAGATTACGCCGGCGCTGCTTAAGCAGGCAGTCTACGCGGTGCTCTTTGGCGACGTGATGATGCAGATGCTCTACCGCTGCCGCCCGTACGAGGCCACGCCCGGTGCGGCGAACGCACTCTACGAGGAGTACATGGCGCGCGCTCGCAAGCTGGCGCCTAAGTTCAACCGCCACAACTACACCAAGCTGTGCCGCGAGGCCATCCGCGCGTTCGACACCATGCCGCTCGTGGGCGAGGGTACTAAGCCGCGCGTGGGCGTGGTCGGTGAGATCTTGGTCAAGTTCCACCCCACGGCCAACAACCACGTGGTCGATGTCATCGAGCGCGAGGGCTGCGAGGCTGTGGTGCCGGGCCTGCTCGACTTCTTCCTGTACTCCATGAGCAACGCCGAGCTGCAGAAGGACGAGTTGGGAAGCTCTGCCACTACGCGCGCGGGCATGCAAGCGCTCATCAAGCTTGTGGACTGGATGCGCACGCCGGTGGAGGAAATGCTCGAAAAGTCCCGCCGCTTTGAGGCGCCCGAGCGCATCGGCACCATGGCCGACAAGGCCCGTACGGTGCTTTCGGTGTGCAACAACATGGGCGAAGGCTGGCTGCTCACGGCCGAGATGCTCGACCTGATCGATCATGGCGCACCCAACATCATCTGCACGCAGCCCTTCGCGTGCCTGCCCAATCACGTGGTGGGCAAGGCCGTGATTAAGGAGCTGCGCCGCCAGCACCCCGAGAGCAACATCGTTGCGGTGGACTATGATCCTGGTGCGTCCGAGGTCAACCAGCTCAACCGTATTAAGCTCATGATTAGCGTGGCCAAGGAGAACATGCGCGCCGGTAAGGGCTTTAAGCTCGAGAAGGTGGCGCCGCTCGCGATGGACGAGGTCACTGGCCAGATGCGTGCCCACGACGGCTGCGCGAGCTGCGGACCGGCCAGCGAGGAAGCCGTTGCGTTGGTCGCCGAGCGTCTGGGACGCGGCATTAAGAAGTAGTTGGCCTGCTATGGGCTAGATATGAGACAAACGGGTGGCAGCCGTGCCGGCTACCACCCGATTTTTCTGGACATGGAACCCTGAGTTAATGAACAAGTGTAGCCGTTCGCCGCAAATTACCGTCCGTTTATGGAACCCACCCCCAGCGCGCGTCATCCTTACGGTTGAATAAATACACATCTATGGAATTACGCAAGAGAGGACTGTTTCCATGAGCTACAAGACCGTTTGCGTTGCCGGTGGCGGCGTGTTGGGAAGCCAGATTGCCTTTCAGGCTGCCTACTGCGGCTTTGATGTAACGATTTGGCTGCGCAGCGAGGGCAGCATCGGCCGCACCCAGCCCAAGATCGATCACGTGCGCAAGGAGTACATCGCGGCAATCGAGGGCATGGCGGACGGTACGGGCGAGTGGTGCGCCGGTATCGCCGATGGCGCCCAGCCCTTCGACAAGGAGGCGGCGCTCGCTGCCGTCGAGCGTGCCTACTCCACACTCAAGCTGGAGCTCGATCTTGCCAAGGCCGTGGCCGACGCCGACCTGGTCATCGAATCTATGGCCGAGGACACCCAGGCAAAGATTGACTTCTACAAGAAGCTCGCCCCGGTTCTGCCGCAAAAGACCGTCATCGTGACCAATTCCTCCACGCTGCTGCCGAGCACCTTTGCCAAGTACACCGGCCGTCCCGAGAAATACCTGTCGCTGCACTTTGCCAACTCTATCTGGAAGAACAACATGACCGAGGTCATGGCACAGGACCAAACCGACAAGCGCTACTTCGACGAGCTCGTCGACTTTGCCAACGACATCCGCATGCTTGCCCTGCCCGTCAACAAGGAAAAGAACGGCTACCTGCTCAATTCCATGTTGGTGCCGTGGCTGCTTTCGGGCCTTGACCTGTATGTCTCGGGCGTGAGTGACCCCAAGAGCATCGACCTCGCGTGGACGCGCGGCACCGGCGCTCCCAAGGGGCCGTTCCGCGTGTTCGACACCGTGGGCATCCAGACGGCGTACAACATCGTCATGCAGTACCAAAAGGTCCCGGGCTTGGTGAGCCCGCTGCTCAAAAAGATGATGATGCCCTACAACTTTAAGGCCATGGCCTCCGTCCTCAAGAAAATGCTCGACGAAGGTAAGCTGGGCGAAAGCTCGGGCGAGGGCTTCTTTACGTACTAAAAATGATCTCTTGGGGGTGGAAGCGTTGGGGATCTACGGTAGTATGCGACAAGATCTGAATAGGTCGAGCAAGAGCTGTAGCGCGCGTTGACGTTTGCCCAATAGAACGCAAAAATGCACCGTTCGCCGATACTCCTCTCGCGAGTGGTTGCCATATGGTTTGATGTTGGAAACATATGATTGCCGACAGGCCGTAGGTGACATTCGCCATGATATCGGAGGTACCAAGTATGTTTCGTGCTCCGTTAAACAAGTATCGGGCTGGTTAATATGGGCCGCGGTACTATCTCGATAACCCTTGCAGTGGTTTGCCTAGCTGTGCTCCTGGGCGCTATAGGGCAGTTCGCTATAAGTCGAGAAACATCCTATATGCAGGAATGTGCTTCCGAAGGCTTTGCCATTGACGGTTACTATCGGGATGACGAAACAAGTCGGGAAACCCTGGCTTTTCTTGAGGAGGACAACTGTCGATGGCAGCTGGTCGACCAAGACGGAATCTGCACAGACGGGCAGTTTAAGCGTACGGATGACCCCAACATCCTGATATTAAAGAAGGAAAACGGCGAAGAATTCGGTACGGTCCACGTGGCGTATATTTCGCGCCGACGCGATCAAGGCTTGCTCTACCTATTTAGAGATACCAGGGTGACCCGTTTTTATCTGGTGAGTACCGGTCCGGCGTTTACAGTGGAGTCTGGCGATGTCGATGCGGACAGCTGATTCACGGCAATAAATCAGCGAGCGGAGCGCGGCCATGGACCGCGCCCCGCTATTTGCTCGTGGCCCGCGTCACGTCTGCGCCATGTCGTGACTCGCGGCTGCGCGCATCCATCCCACGTCGCGTATTACTGCACATCAAACTCCACGCGATCGAGCTCGGGCACATTGAGGTCGATGAGCTTGCGGGCTACACGGCGGTCGTGTGCCCCAAGCGCCTCGCTTGTCGTCACATGGGCGACAACCTCGCGCTCGACAAGGCCCTCCTCCTCGCCTTCGGTGGCCGAGGTCTCGACGGCAACGGTGTAATCCTTAAAGCCCGGCAGCACCGCGGCAAGCTCGCGCGTGGTTTCGGTGACGCCATAGCCGTCCTGCACGCCGGCCTGCGCCGAGCCAATGGATCCCGCGGTCATAACGATGCAGGGGATGGCAAAGATCACCGTGCCCACGATGATGCGGCGGCGCACCTTGTGTGACAGCTCATCGACCTCGGCGTTTTCCTCGGCGGTCACAATGCCGTCGCCGTTGAGGTCGCGCTTGAGCGGCACGCGCAAAAGAAGCAGCACGGCTTCGGCCGCCAGCGCGATAAAGACCACGTTGATGCCAAACTCGTAGAGCGCCGAGAGGAAGAGCGACCCGTTTGCGATGGCGATGGCGTAGCCCGCCGCGCACAGGGGAGGCATGAGCGCAGTCGCCACGGCCACGCCGGCGATGAGCGTGGCGGGTTCCTGGTCGCGCGAGTTGCCCAGTCCGCCCGCAAAGCCGCCCGCGAGCGCGACGGCAAGGTCCCACACAGTCGGTGTCGAGTTGTCGATGATGGCGGCCGTGGTGGTGCCAAGGGGCGAGAGCTTAAAGTACAGCGTGGACGTGATTAGACAAAAGACCATCTGCAGCGCGAGGCCGGCAATTGCCTCGACGGCAATCTCGCGGTCGAGCGTGGCGATGCCGTATGCCATGGCAAGGACCGAGCCCATGAGCGGACAGATGAGCATGGCGCCCACGATGGCAATGTCCGAGTCGATATCGAGGCCGATGCTCGCGATCAACATGGCAATGATCAGGATGCATAAGTGCGAGCCAGTCAGGCGCGCCCCGTTTACAAAGCGCTTGCGAATCACGTGATAGGGCGCGCGTCCCTCGCGTATGTTGAACGCCTGCTTAAGGAAACGGGTGGCATTCTCCATGGCCTCGCTGTGTGCAGGGCGTATACCGTGACGACGATGATGACGCTCGCGCAGCCGCTTGATCTGTTGTTTGTCGAGTTCCATGCTTACCTCGTTTAGCTTCTGAGCCGCTTCTTGCGTCTGTCGTCTTTACTCTACACCGCGTTAGGCGAGGTGTCAGACAAGGTTTGTTGACCTGGAAGTCAGGACAATCGACATGGCTAAAACGCCGTGAGGATCATAAGAGTCAAATAGACAAAAAAGCGCGGGGCCGGTTTGATTCCGACCCCGCGCTCTGCGCTGGTGCGTTGTTGTTCAGCCTACCCTAGCAGGCTCAGACCAACAGAGACAAACGCCAGGATAACGCCGACGATGGACTCGCCGCCGAGCAGGCCGCTGGCGACGACCAGGCCCTGCTCCTGGAAGGCGGCATCCTTGGAGGCCTTCTCCTCGTCCGAAAGACCGGCAGCGGCGTCGCGGCGTGCGGCCCACTTGTCGTAGGCGAGCTTGACGCAGGAGCCCAGGAAGGCCGTGAGCGACATGTAGAACGGCAGGTACACGCCTAGGCCGATCATCATGGCCGGAATGCCGAGCCAGTACATGACGATGCCGGCGATAAAGCCGCCTGCGAACCACGGCACGCTCGGGATGCCCGAGACCATGGTGGCGACGACGCTTGCCTGCGCGGCCACAAAGCTCTTGTCGGGGCCGAAAGCATCCGGACCATAGGCGGTGACGAGCGCGACCATGACGGCAGCGGCGACCAGGGCGCCCACGATGCCGCCGATGGCCTGGCCGATCCACTGCGCACGCGGGTTGGTGCCCAGCACGGCGCCGGCCTTAAAGTCGTTCATGACGTCGCCCGCAAGGCCGCATGCCACGGCCACGATGCCGGCGATAAAGAACAGCTTGACCTGGGCGATCTGTGCGAAGGCAGCCACGATGAGCATGACGATGAGGCCGAAGATCTCCATGGGGTCGATGCCCGTCTGGCCGCAGCTCTGCGCGCTCATGATGGTGGTGACAAAGGTGAACAGCGTGACGATGACGGCCGGGACGGGGCCAAGGTCGAGCGCGATGGCGACGATCACGGCGATGGCGGCAGTACCCAGGCCGATGATGCCGGCGTCGAGCTTAAGCGAGCCCGAGATGAGCGACTGCTCGTCGGTGTCGCTGGAGCTGTCGGCGGCGAGGCCGCGGGCGATGCCGGCGACCTGCGGCAGGATGTCCTTGAGGACGACGGCGACGCCAAAGCCCATCATGAGGCCCATGCCGAGCGATTTGACGATGCCCTGCGCAGTCACAACGTCGAACAGGCCGGCAGCGGTGCCGCCGACGATGATGCCAAAGTTGCCCAGCAGCGCGCCGGCAAACCAGAAGGCGACGGGGGCAAAGCCCACCAAAAAGCCGATGGAGAGCAGCATGGGCGAGTTGTAGATGGCAAAGCTCACGCCGGGGATGTTGAGCGTGCAGAGCATGCTGGGGATCACGCCCAAGGCATCGCGTAACACGCTGAAGATGCCGGCGACGGCCATGGAGCCAAAGAGCTGCTTGCCGGTCTTGCCTCCGGCCTCGGTCGCGCGCAGGGTCTGGGCTGCGGCGTTGCCGGTGGGAAACTCCAGCGCGGCGTCCACGATAAAGTGACGGTGGATGAGGGCTGTCGCCAGAAGGCCCAAGATGGTGCCGGCGAGCGCCACGATAAACATGTCGAGCCAGCTGATCTGGTCGGCATAGCCCAGCATCCAGGCGCCTGGGATGGTAAACGCCAAGCCGCCGGCGACCATAGCACCCGCGGACATGATGGTGTGGGTAACGTTGGCCTCGTTGAGGCTGGCATTGCCCATGAGCTTTAGGAAGAACAGCGAAATGACGGCAGCGAAGATGATCGGCCAGGGGAGTGCGCCCATCTTGAGGGCCGTGTAGGCCGAGCTTGCCGTGATGATCACGCAGCCAAGGACGCCGATGACGACGCCGCGCAGCGTGAGTTGCCCGCGCATCGAGGCGCGGTTTGAGGGATTGCTCATATAGAACTCCTTTGCGTATATCCGCTTCCCCCGGGAGCGCCGCTACGGATACGGCGCGGGAAGTCGGGTTACCAAGGGCCGCCGCGTGAGCTCGCGTACGACCGCGCATCAGTATAGCCGCAACCTAGCCATTTTGGGATGACTGGTTTAGGTAGGCGATATACTGCTGGGCAGACGAAAGGAGCGCCGACGATGCTTAATGGGTGCGCATATATATTGACGGTCGACGTGGGCAACACGTTCATTCGCTTTGGCCTGTTTGCAGAGGATTCGGCCGCGGCGCAGGAATGTCCGCTTGCGACATGCGAGATCACGACGCCGTCGAGCATTACGGCCGACGAAGCGCGCATGCGACTTATGCAGGTCATGGGCGCGCTCGCCGCCGATGCAGGTGTGCCCGGGGTGCTTGCACCCGCCGCGGCCGTGCTGAGCTGTGTAGTCCCGGCGCTCGAGCGCCCGTGGAAGGCGGCACTTTCCCGCACCTGCACGGGGCGCGTGCTCACCGTGGGGCCGGGACTTAAGACCGGCATACCCGTGCACTACGACGATCCGGCCGAGATCGGCCCCGACCGCATCGCCGATGCCGTGGCGGCCCGCGCCGTCTACGGCTCGCCGTGCATCGTGATTGACCTGGGCACGACGACCAATATCGAGGTCATCGACGCGCACGGTACCTTTGTGGGCGGCGTTATCGCGCCAGGCCTGGCCCTCGGCGCCCGTTCGCTTTCGGCGGCAGCAGCGCGCCTACCCCAGGTTGAGCCCTCGGCGCCAACGCACGTCATCGGACGCAACACGCGCGAGGCCATGCGCTCGGGTGTGGTTTTGGGCGAGGTAGCCCGCATCGACGGAATGCTCGACATGGTGCTTGCCGAGATGCGCGCGACCAAGGCCGCGGGGGAGGGCGATGTGCCCATCGTCATTACCGGCGACGATGCCGAGGCACTTGCGGCGCTGGTCGGCCATAGCCTGACGGTAGACGACGCGCTGACGTTGCGGGGTCTCGCCGAGCTCTACCGCATCAACCAAAAGCCCCGCCGCGCGTAGGGCGAGGGGCTGGTGGGATAAGCGCCCCTACCTTTCACCTGCTACAATGGGCCAAACTATTGCGATTGCGGAGGTGTCTGCCATGTCGGACGATCTTCATCAAACCGCGTCGGGCAAGCGCCGCGACGTTATTAGCTGGGACGAGTTCTTTATGAGCGTGGCCATCGCCGCGCAGCGCCGCAGCAAGGACCCCAACACGCAGGTGGGAGCGTGCATCGCCAGCACCAACCACCGCATCCTTTCGGTGGGTTACAACGGCACGCCCTCGGCGCTCAACGACGACTTTTTCCCGTGGGGTACGAGCGATGACCCGCTGCAGGACAAGCACAACTACGTGGTCCATGCCGAGGCCAACGCCGTGCTCAACTACCGTGGCTCGCTCAAGGACCTCGAGGGTTCCACGGTTTACGTCACGCTGTTCCCGTGCCACGACTGCGCCAAGATCCTGGCGCAGGTGGGCGTGGGCGAGGTCGTCTACCTGGACAATAAGTATGCCGACACCGATGACGGCCGTATCAGCCGCCGCATTCTCGACTCCTGCGGCATCAGCTACCGCCAGGTCATCGTCGATGTCCAGATTGGTACCGGGGGACAGGCTCGGCAGTAGCGCGTGCCAACGCCAGCTGGCGGCAAAACAGCCAAAAGAGCCCCGTCCCAAATTGACTGCTCATGAAAGTCGTATCCGCACGCATGGCTGGCGCCTAAGCGGGTACATGGCTGTAGTAACATAGCCCCTGTCCGCGGGCGTGCCCGCGTTATTGTGAGAAAGGAGCCCCTGTGGCTGTTAACGAAGAGCTGCTTAAGAAGGTTCTTGAAGAGATTCGCCCCAACCTGCAGGCCGATGGCGGCGATATGGAGTATGTGGGCGTCGACGACGAGGGTGTTGTCAAGCTGGAGCTGCAGGGCGCCTGCGCCGGCTGCCCCATGAGCTCGCTAACCCTTTCCATGGGTATCGAGCGCATCCTGAAGGAGCATGTGCCCGGCGTTACCCGCGTTGAGCAGGTCAATGCTTCCGGCGAGGCCGAGGACCTGTACGACGAGTACGCGCCGTTCTAAGACGCGAAAGCTGCGGACGGTACGCTCCGCATAGACGTTACGTCCAAATATGCGGCTGCGAGCGTAAGGCCCGCGGCCGCATATTTGGACGTAGGGAGCAGGGGATCGATATGCTCAACGACCTCTACCATATGCTTGATCCCGTCGCGATCTCGGCGGGCCCCATCACTATCTACTGGTACGGCCTGGCCTACGTGGTCGGCGCCCTGCTCACGGCGGTCGTTATGTACCGCACGCAGCGTCGTTGGGGCTTCGACATTACGATCGATGACCTGACGAGCGTCGTGGTCGGCGCGGTCTTTGGCCTCATCATCGGCGCGCGCCTGTTTTACGTCGTCTTTTACGGCGATGGCTACTATTGGACCCACCCGCTCGAGATCTTTGCCACCAACGAGGGCGGCATGAGCTTCCACGGCGGCCTGGTGGGCGGCATCTTGGGCGGCATCATCGTGTGCCGCATGTATAAGCTCGACGCCTGGACCGTCGCCGACCTTGCCGTGATCGGCGCCCCGCTGGCCCTGTGCCTGGGACGCTGCGCCAACTTCGTAAACGGTGAGCTGTGGGGTAAGCCGACCGATCTGCCCTGGGGTGTGGTCTTTGGCGGCACCGCGGGCGATGTGCCACGCCATCCCTCCCAGCTCTACGAGGCGTTTCTTGAAGGCATCGTGCTCTTTTGCATCCTGCAGGTGCTCAGTCGCAAAAAACCGCTGCTGCCCCAGGGTACGTTTATGGGCGTCTTTGTGATGGGCTACGGCATCGTTCGCTTTTTGATTGAGTTTGTGCGCGTGCCCGATGCGCAGCTGGGCTATCTGCTGGGCGGCGTCATCACCATGGGTCAGCTGCTGAGCCTGCCGCTCGTAATCGCGGGTCTGGCGCTCATCATCTTCGCCCGACACCGCAACCGTCCCCAGCGCGTCTACCTGGACGCCTAACCAAGACCACCACAAAGGGGACAGGCGCCTTTGTGGTGGTCTGCTGGGCAACGATGGCAGAACTGTAACGTTTTCCCAGATAAAACCTGCCAAAATAAACCTGTCCCTTTTTGGCGGGTTTCTAGAAAGGCTCTTTGGACTGTGAAGGATTCCGACCTCTCCACAACGGCTGCGCGCGACGCTGCCCGCATCGTCTGGTTTAAGCGCTACCCCGCCAAGCAGACGCTCATCGCATTTCTGCTCGCGCTGTTGGCGACCACGGCGTTTTCCATCGATCCCGCGCCGGTCTCGAGCAACGCAGTCTTGGCGATTGACCCCAAAGCCTCGGGCATGCTGTACGTGTGCTACGAGGTGCTCCTCTCGTTTGCCGGCCATACCGACGCGGTCATGCTGCTTGCGCTTGCCTGCCTGCTCACGCTGCCGTTTCGCTACGTATTCTTTGGCCGCGGCGATGCTTGGCGTCCTTCGGTGATCCTTCCGTCGCTGTTCTTTGCCGTCTGCATGGTGTTTGGCCGCAGCTACGACCTCACCGATTCTGCCGAGATTGTGCTCGGCGACAAGGCCCGCATCATCTGCGCCTGGATAGGCGGTGCGGGCTGGATGCTCTTGGCGGTCGTTGCCTTCTACCTGGCTTTTGAGTGTCTAGATTGGCTGAGCTCTCGGCGCATTCCGTTTTCCGAAGCGCACTTTGGCCGCGTATGGCGTGTGGCTCACGCCGTGCTCTCGGTCCATCCCTTTGCCGGGCCCTTCCTGGTGCTTGTGATTGCCTGGGCGCCCACGCTTATCGCTTCGCTGCCCGGCCTTTTTATGGGAGATACGGGTGCGCAGATTCGCCAGTGGTTCAACTACCCCAACGGCACGAGTGACTACCTGCGTCTGCTCAATCCCAATGTGTTGCTCAACGGACATCACCCCGTGGCGCACACGGCTATCATCGGTTCGTGCGTCCAGCTGGGGCTTTCACTGTTCAACAGCGCCAACGCAGGTCTTGCCATCTACACCTGCGCTCAGTTCGTCATTACGGCCGCCTGCATGGCCTATTCCATCTCGTCGCTGCGCAAGCTGGGCGTGAGCTTGCCGATCCGCGGCGTGATCTTGCTGTTCTTTGTGTTTATGCCCATGTTCTCCAACTACGCGGCCCTGCTTACCAAAGATGTGCTGTTTGCCGACGCGTTTTTGGTGCTGTTGGTGCAGACCGTGAAGCTCGTGGCCTGCGGCCTGCCCCGTCGCGATGTCAATGCCGAGCGTGCGGGCGAACAGAGGCCCGTGCTCTTTGCGCGCCACGACTGGCTGCTGCTCGCTCTGGGCGCCATGGGTTCCACGTTTCTGCGCAACGGCGGCCTGGTGTTTCCCCTGGCGGCATGCGTAATCGCGGCGGCGTTTTGCGCATGGGACGCGCATGCGGCTCGTCGCGCAGCCAAGCAGGCTGGTGCTGCGCCTTCGGGCGCCATCCCGCGTTTCCGCTGGGTGGGAGTTCTTGCGGTGCTTGCACTCTGCCTTGCCTCCAATATGTACTTCACCAAGGTCTTTATGCCGGCGCACGACATCACGCCTGGTTCCAAGCGTGAAATCCTCTCGATTCCGTTCCAGCAGACGGCTCGTTTCGTCCAAAAGCACGACGGCCTCAACTCGGGCGTCAACCCCACGGTTAAGGAGGACGGCACCATCGTGGAGGCTCCTTGCGACGGCTTGGTGACCGACGAAGAGCGTGCCGTGATCGACCGTGTGCTCAAGTACGAGAATCTGGGCAGCCGTTACAACCCCGACAAGTCCGACGCCGTCAAAAATTGCTTTAACGAGTACGCCTCGCAGGAGGACATCAAGGCCTATTTTGAGGTGTGGGCGCAGATGTTCAAAAAGGATCCAGAGTGCTATATCTCGGCCCTCATCAATAACTACTATGGTTACTTTTATCCGAGTGCCCGCGATGCGTGGGTCTACAGCACGTCGCGCAGTGCCGAGATTATGGCGAAGCCCGATAACCTCAAGTACTTTGACTTCCATCCGGTCGATAGCAAGGTTGTGCGCTGGTGCGACCACCTGATCAACCTGTATCGCGTGGCAGTACAGCGCATCCCGTTTATCTCGCTCACCATGAGCTCGGCTACTTACGTGTGGATTATGATCGCCGTGGTGGTCTACCTGTTGCGCCGCCATTCGTGGCGCGGGCTGGCCATTTGGGTGCCGCTTTTGGGCGTGCTTGCCGTGTGTCTGATCGGTCCCTGCAACGGCTCGACCTACATGCGCTACCTGTATCCGGTCATCGCCTGCATGCCCTTTGCCATCGGTGCCACCATCACTCGCAGCGACCTCCTCTGGTCCTAACTTGGTGCATGGGGGTCAGGTTACTTTGCACCAAAGGGTGGCATCATCACGACGCCTTCATTTTGGGGTTTATCTCGCAGGCCAGTAGGTATATCATAACGACGTTTGTTTATATTGCCCGAGCATCTGCGCTGGGCTTTAGGTCGAAACCGATAGGAGACACGTATGTCCGGACACTCTAAGTGGGCCACAACCAAGCATCGTAAGGGCGCGCAGGACGCCAAGCGTTCCGCCCTCTTCTCCAAGCTGAGCCGCAACATCACCGTTGCTGCCCGTCTCGGCGGCGACCCGCTGCCCGAGAACAACGCCAGCCTCGCTGCTGCTGTTGCCAAGGCCAAGGCTCAGTCCATGCCTAAGGACAAGATCAAGTCCGCTATCGACAAGGCTTTTGGTTCGGGTGCCGATGCCGCCGTCTACGAGAACATCGTGTACGAGGGCTATGGTCCCGCCGGTGTCGCCGTCTACGTTGACTGCCTGACCGATAATCGCAACCGCACTGCCGCCGATGTCCGTTCCGCCTTCTCCCACGCTGGTGGCAACCTGGGCACCTCCGGCTCCGTCGCCTTCCAGTTTGAGCGCAAGGGCCAGATCGTCGTCGCCAAGGAGATCCTGGACGAGAATGCCAAGAAGGAGACCATGATCGCCAACGGTGCTGCCGGTGACGAGGATGAGTTCATGATGGCCATCGCCGAGGCCGGTGGCGAGGACTACGAGGACGCCGGCGAGGAGTGGATCGTCTGGACCGCTGCTAACGACGTCATGGCTGTTTCCAAGGCACTCGAGGAGCAGGGCGTCCAGGTCAAGGGTTCCGAGACCACCATGGTTCCGACCACCCCGACCGAGGTCTCCGGTACCGACGCCAAGAAGGTTCAGCGCCTCATCGACCGTCTTGAGGAGCTCGACGACGTCCAGGATGTTTACAGCACCATGGACATGACCGACGAGGTCATCGCTGCCCTCGAGGAGGAGTAGCGCTCGTACGGGTTAAGCCGTGCATATCTGGGCATAATGAAGCGAGCATGCAAGCCTCGTGGAATAGATGAGCCGGATCCGCGTGCGTAGAGCACCGGACCCGGCTCTTTTATAATGATGCGAACCGTTTTGCATTTCGAGAGCCGAGATTTGAAGGGAGCGCCGCGTGCGCGTACTCAAACGAGCCCTAGCGATCGTGTATCTTGCCGCCACCATCGTGGCGCTGGGTACGCTTGTCTGCCAGTTTTGGGGGCCGTATACGTATCGCTTTATGCTGCTGATGCGCGACCCCATGCCGCGCATCGTCGTGACGGCGTGCGCCGGCGTCGTGGCGATCGGCGTACTGCTGAGCTTTTTCCGCCTGATGTTCGCCCGTCGCGAACCGTCCTGCGTGCATCCGGCGGGGGAGCGCAATATCGAGGTTACCCTTGCGGCGCTTTCTTCGTGCGCCAGGGTTGCTGCCGGGCGCGACGACCGCGTGATGGTCGAGCATGTCGAGGCTCGCGTCCAAGGCCCCGACGATTCGCACGTCCGTTTTAAGGTCGAGGCTATCGCGCTTGACGATAAGGACGTGGCATCTCTGGCTACCGCGATGCAGCAGCGCATCGAAGAAGCCTGCGATACCATGCTCGGCGCGCCGGGTACGACCGCGCGCGTCCGTTTTTTGCCGTCCAAGACTACCGTCCAGACCGTGGAGGTTTCCGGTGAGTGATACCAATCAAGATAAGACCGCTCGTACGCCGCGCCTGACGATCGATCAGAACGCTATGCCGGCAGGCGAGTCCGCCGACACCAAGCCCGAGGCCGGCGAGCAGCACGACAGCGCCGCCAACGACTTTGACGAGGCCATGGGTCTCATCAAAGGTACGGGCGCTGCTATCTGGAGCTACGCCGTGCGCCACCCCAACACTACGCTCGGCGCCGTGGCAGGCTTTATCCTCGCCGTGCTGGTACTTACGTTGGGCCTGTGGGACACGCTTGTCATCGCATTCTTTGTGCTGATCGGCGCCGTGATCGGCCAGATTCGCGACGGCGAGAACGGTATCGTTAACTTCTTCGGCCGTCTGTTTAGCGGCCGCTAATATGTATTCGACTGTCGCATCCGTGGCAGGCATAAGGAGGAACCATGGCTTTTAACACGAAGGTCGATGTGGCCGATACCGAGCTCGAGACGAGCGAGGCCGTCGCCGCCGAGGCGGAGGACGTAACGCTCGAGGACGAGGCGCTCGTCGAGGCCGAGTCCGAAGACGAGGTTGACGAGGACGACGAGGAAGCGGACGAGTCCGAGGACTCGCTGACCTATTCCAACGGCGTGATCGAGAAAATCGTCGCTATGGCCACCCGCGAGGTGCCGCACGTCCTGGGCATGAAGGGCAACCTCATGCACTTTGTGCAGGAGCAGTTTGGTGCCGAGAACCTGACCAAGGGCGTGACGGTCGAGGTCACCGACGACAACCGCGTGGTCGTCAACATCTCGGTCATCATCGAGTACGGCGCCTATGCGCCTGCGATCTTTGACGACGTTAAGGCGCGCGTCACCGAGCGTCTTGCCGCGATGACCGGCCTTGAGGTGGCAGGCGTCAACCTGCGCATCGAGGATGTCATCACCCCCGAGGAGTACGAGCACCGTACCAGCCAGCACGAGTAACCTACCAAAAAGGGATGTTTATTTTGGCAGGTTTTATCTGCGAAAACGTTAAACGGCCGACCGCGCAAGCAAAAGCGTGGCCGGCCGTTTTTGTACGCACCCGATGTAGTCATACCGCTCGTCTAACTAAGGGTTGCAATCCCCACGTTCCGCGTTACCCTAATGGGCGCATTGTTTCCAAATTGTTAACGAGGGGTTGCCGTAATGGCCGACGAACACGAGACCGAAAGCAAGGCATGGGCGATTGAGGCCGCTGCGGCAGAGGCGGCGTCGCGTGCTGCCGAGGAGGTGCATCGTCCTCCGGTGGTGCCGATGGAGCGCGTGGTCGATCGCGATGTTATTGAGCAAGGCGAGCGCGCCGGCCGCAGGCGCAGCCAGGAGCCAGGCTTTCCGCGCTTTTTTGCCGAGCTCAATCTGGGCCTGATCCTCACGGCGTTCGCCATCGTGGCCTTTAAAACCCCCAATCACTTTGCCTTCGGCGGTACCTCGGGTGTGTCGGTCATTCTTTCTACGCTGTTCCCGACTCTGCCCGTCGGCGTCTTTATGTGGATTATCAACGCGGTCCTGGTCGTTCTGGGCTTTATCTTTTTGGAGCGCAAGGCGATTCTGTGGAGCGTCTTCGCTTCGTTTGCGCTTTCGGCCTATGTCTCGCTGTTTGAGCTCTTCATTCCGACCGATGTCTCTCTGACGGGTGATATGTGGCTCGACCTGTGCTTTGCCGTCATCTTGCCGGCGCTCGGCAGCGCTATTGTCTTTGACATCGGCGCCTCGACGGGTGGTACGGACATTCTTGCCATGATCCTCAAACGCCGCACCACGCTCGAGATTGGCCGCGCACTGCTGTTGGTCGATATCGGCATCGTGACCATCGCGGCTTTTCTGTATGGCCCGCGCGTCGGCCTGTACTGCGTGCTTGGCCTGTTTGCCAAGACGCTCGTGGTCGACAAGGCCATCGAGAGCATTCACCTGCGCAAGGTCTGCACGATTATTTGCGCCGAACCGCGCAAAGTCGAGGAGTTTATCGTCAAGCATCTCAACCGCACGGCAACGATCAGCCGCGGCTACGGCGCCTTCTCGGGCAAGTGCGTCACGGTGATCATGAGCGTGCTGAGCCGTCGCGAGGCAGTGCAACTGCGCCGCTATACCCGCGAGATTGACCCTGGCGCCTTCATCACCATCGTCGATAGCTCCGAAATCGTCGGCAAGGGCTTCCGCGGCACGAACTAGCGCGGACGCACCCTTCGAATCATTGAATAAGGCCACCTACGTTGCAAATCGGCCATCTTGGGGTATTTGTCCCCACATTGGGCGATAATGATGCTAAAGACATCGTTTGCGATCCAGGTGATTCGCTCTAGATACGAAGGGATGATTTCGATGTTCTGTTCGCAGTGTGGCGCCCCCATGGGCGATAACGACAAGTTCTGCGGCGTGTGCGGTGCTCCTAATACCGAGGTCAAGGCCGCCGGCCCCGCTTCGCAAGCTCAACCCCAACCCCAACCGCAGGGTCAGCCGTTTGTCCAACCGCAGCCCCAGCCGTTCGTTGCGCCCCAGCCGGCTATGAACGCGCCCAAGGGCTGCATGGCGCAGGCCTTCAACGATATGCTTAAGGTTCCCGGCGCCCTGGTTCGCGTATGTCAGATTGCCTTTTTGCCGGCGCTGATCTGCGTCGTGTCGGTGCTGGTGCTGTTTATCCCCGTTATCGGTGGCATCGCGGCGGCCATTGGCTTTTTGCTCGCTTACGTGGCAAGCGTGTGCGGCGCGGGCTTTGCTATCGAGTGGGGCCGCGACCTGTCGCTCAAGGACGATAACGGTATGGAGCGCCCGCTGCTGCGCTCGACCTCGTTTGGCCTGGGCATTTTCTCGTCTGTCATTACAGGCGTGCTCGAGTTCGTGGCCATTATTCCCGTGATTGGTGTGGTGTTCTCGGTGCTTGAGAGCGCCGTAATCGGTGCTGTCGGTTCATATTATTTCTATGGTTCGAGCGGTCTAGAGGGTGCCCTCATCGGTTCGATGGGACTGCTTGTCTTTGCCCTGTTCGTCTCGTTTGTGCTGGGCATCTTCTTTAAGATGTTTGGCGATGCCGCTGTGATGCACTTTGCAGTCGCCGGCCGCGTGGAAAGCGCATTTTCGCTCGAGAAGGTTTGGAAGTCCTATAAGGCCAACCTGGGCAAGTTGTTCTGCGCATCGATTCTTCCCGAGTTCTTGACGGGCATTGTTTCCAATATCATCACCTGGATTTTCACCGCCATCTTTGGCGCCATTGCTACGTTTGGTATGTATAGCTATTACTATCGCCCCACGGGTCTTGAGGCAATCATTGAGGGTGGCGGCATTACGCTCATCCTGTTCTTGATGATCGTCGCCTTTGTTACCGTGTTCCTGAATGTGTTTGGCACGATGCTCAAGTATCGCGCCATTGGTTACTGGGCAGCGCGCCATGCCAGCGAGTGGGCCGATGAGGATACCGACGATGTCCTGACGTTTGTGCTCCCGGGTGAGAAGAAGCCTGCTCCTGCGGGGTTCAATCCCACGGCCGCCACTGGAGCTGCACCTGCCCCGGCACCCGCACCTGCACCCGCGCCTGCCCCGGCACCCGCACCTGCACCCGCGCCTGCCCCGGCACCCGCGCCTGCACCTGTCCCCGCACCCGCACCGGCGCCCGAGGCGACGCCTGCGGAACCCGATTGGAATGCCGTTGCCACGCCGGCGGATGAGCCGGGCGATAGTCCTGCTGCCGAAAACAATCAAACCGAATAGTCGGTCGAGGCGCCCTGGGCAACTGAGCCCGGGGTGCCTTTTTCTACCGCGGAAGCAAGAAAATACCTGGGAAAATGGTTGCAGCAAAAAATCTCGGAAATTGGTCAATGTTGCGCAACAACGTCGCGGCTATTGTTGAGAACATAGACGTGTAAGGTTTGAAGGCGTGCAACGCCTTAGGAAAAGGAGAAGCTTATGTTCTGTCCCACTTGTGGTTCTCCCATTTCGGATGATGCCAAATTCTGCCCTGTCTGCGGTTCTGCCATCGGTGCCGCTTCCGCTGCTCCTGCTCCGCAGCCCGCACCTCAGCCCCAGCCTGCTCCGCAGCCCACGCAGATTCAGCCCACTCCGGTTCAGGCAGTTCAGCCCCAGCCTCAGCAGCAGTACACCGGGCAGCAGCAGTACGCCGGCCAGCAGCAGTATGCTCAGCAGCCTGCGCCTGCCCCGATGGGCTATGCTCCGATTAAGACCGACCGTGGCGTGATCGGTTGGCTCCTGCTTTCCATCGTGACCTGCGGCATCTATTCGTATTACTTCCTCTATTGTCTTGCCCGCGACATCAATGTCATGTGCCAGGATGACGGCGATTCCACGCCGGGTCTGGCAGCATTCATCTTGCTGTCGTTCGTGACCTGCGGCTTCTACGGACTCTACTGGTACTACAAGATTGGTAACCGCCTGCAGGCTAACGCCCCTCGCTATGGCCTGATGTTCCAGGAGAACGGCACCACCGTTCTTATGTGGCAGATTGTCGGCGCGCTGCTGTGCGGCCTTGGCCCCATCTTTGCCATGAACATCATCATCAAGAACACCAATGCCATGGCAACGGCTTACAACGCCCGTCTTGGCGCTCGTGCCTAACGACAAGAGCGGCGTGAACAGCTCTCAGGGACATAAGGGCGCGGCGGAGCTCATTCGCCGCGCCCTTTCTTGCATCGGCGCGCTCTTTGTCGCCTGGCTCGCACTTTACCTGCTCGATATCGGCTGCGTGTTTCGCCTGATGACGGGCATTCCCTGTCCGGGATGTGGCATGACGAGGGCCTGGCTGGCGGCGCTGCGCCTCGATTTTTCGGCGGCCTTTGCCTACCATCCGCTGTTTTGGGTGGTGCCGATTGCGTTTGCGCTCGCGTTCGTGCGCGAGGAGGTGGCATCGAGCAAGCTAAAGCGTAGCATCGACATTGCGGTTATTGTTCTGTGTGTGCTGGTCGTTGCCGTATGGATCGTGCGCCTTATCAACCCGGCAGACGCGGGCCTGCTCTTTGGTGGGCACGCCCCCGCCGGAGTTCCCGACGACATCATCCACCTCGAAACCCCACGCTGGCTCACCACCCTTCGCTCTTACCTGTCGTGACGGAGGACGCGCTAGAAAAGCGGTCGACACAT